>CAYFJD010000170.1:0-1523 GCA_964343285.1 uncultured Nitrososphaerales archaeon | reverse complement strand
GGCGAGCAGAGGATGTCCGAGGTCGCGTCCCTCACGGCGAGGACCGTTGGGGCGCTGGCGAGGGCCGGCTACAGGGGCGCGCTGCTGATCCACGTGAGGGCCTGGCTGGCTACCAAGCAGCTGTCGTCGGTCCTCTCGGACCCCGCGCTGGCCGCGTACCTGAGGGGGCTCGGGGAGGTCAGGGTCTTCACCGCGGACGCGGCGGCTAGGAAGTTCTTCTTCAACAGGGTGCGCGTGGGGGAGAAGGGGGCGGCGCTGGAGCGCTACGCGGAGGCAGAGATCACGAAGGAGCACGCCGACCTCCTCAGGATCTCGCTCCCTCCCCCCGAGTAGGCCTGAGCTCCAGGTAGGCCGGGGGGCTACGCCTCAGCGGATCCAACATCATGCTCAACCTCTTCTCGATGCAGCAGGACCTCAGGATCCTGGCCGCCTCCTCGCCCTCAAGGACGCGCGCCCTCACCTCTATCGGGGGGCCGAGGGGCCTCCCGAGGATCGTGGAGGGCTGCACGAGGGCCACCGGGTTCCTGCGTATCCTCTTCACCTTGCCCGATTTCATGGAGGTGTGGACGAGTATCCTGTCGCCGTCCAGCGCGAAGAGGACCGTGGTGGGCACGGGGGTGCCGTCGCGCCTGAAGGTCGTCAGGAGGATGTATTTGTGACCCCTCAGGGGTTCCAGCGCCGAGGACACCGCCTACCCCTTCCAGATCCCTATCGCCAGCCCTATGATGAAGAATATCGATATCCCGGAGAAGGTCGCCGGCACGCTCGACGCCCAGCGCGACACGAGCAGCAAGGCCCTCGATATAAGGTACTGCGCGGAGACCCCGGGCAGGGAGACCCCTATATAGGTGCCGAGGAGGATCGCGACGACGAACATGATGAAGGACACCAGCCCCTTCTTGATGGCGAGCCCGAAGAGGAGGCCGTCGACGAACGAGAGCAGGACCATCACGAGCGGCTCGTAGGGTTGGAGGGAGGGGGGGAGCGCGAGCATCGCGACGACATGTTCCCGGCGCCGTTATAAAAGGGATTGGGACGCGCGAAACCGATATTAATTGGGCGATTCCGAAGGACCCCGTGAGCGACGTGGTGAAGTACTTCTCGAGGGAGCTGGCGAAGGAGCTCAGCTCCCGCTCCAGGGCCTTCTTCGAGCTCGTGATGCCCCCGATAGACATCTACCAGGAGGGGTCGGAGCTCGTGGTGGTGGCGGACATGGCGGGCTTCGACAAGGAGTCGATAAAGACGACGATCAGCGGATCCGTGCTGACGATATCCGCGAGGAGGGAGGCGCCGGACGGCGTCGTCTACTACTGGGAGCAGAGGCCGCTGAGGATCCACAGGGTGATCCCGCTGCCCCTCGCGCCCGACCCGGAGGGCGAGGCGAGCGCGAAGTACGAGAACGGGATCCTCACCGTGAGGATACCGGTGAAGGGCTCCAGGAGCGTAAAAGTGGAGTGAGATGCGCCTGAGGATAAGCAAGGAGGTAATGGCGGGGCTACCTCCCTGGTTCGAGAGAACCGACC
>CAYFJD010000169.1:0-1534 GCA_964343285.1 uncultured Nitrososphaerales archaeon | reverse complement strand
AGAATAATATCTATCGAGGAGGAGGCGCGCCGTCCCGCTCCACATGGCTCTCCTCGTGGGAGGTGGCCTTATCTGACCAATATCGCCCGCTATACTGGACGGATAAGCTCACCCCTCCACGTGACCGTTACGGCCGATACACCCCTATCCGTCCGCCATCCCCGCGGGCGCCATCTAGATTTAAATCCGGGGGCGCGGCCATCAGGGGGATATGGGCGACTCGAGGATCCCCGGGTTCCATCGCCTGAGCCGCGAGGAGCGGGTGAGGCTGGTAGCGGCGTTCGCCGGCCTCAACGAGGACGAGGTGAGGATGCTCCTCTCCGGCTCCGGCCTCACCCCGGACGCCGCGGACCTCATGTCGGAGAACGTCATAGGGGTCTTCCAGCTCCCCTTCGGGGTGGCCACGAACTTCCTGATAAACGGGAGGGACTACCTGGTGCCCATGGTCATAGAGGAGCCCTCCGTCGTGGCGGCGGCCAGCAACGCCGCCAGGATAGCGAGGGTCAAGGGGGGATTCGTCGCGTCCGCCGACAGATCCATAATGATAGGCCAGATACAGGTGGTCGGGATCCCCGATCCGTACGCGGCGCTCCAGCGCGTGCTCGAGCGCCGCGAGGACCTGGTCAAGGCGGCCAACGATACCAACCCAACGCTCATCAAGGTCGGCGGGGGCGCGATCGACGTGGCCGGCCGCGTCCTGGACACGGAGCGCGGCAGGATGCTCGTGGTCGAGCTGCTGGTGGACGTCAAGGACGCGATGGGCGCTAACACCGTGAACACGATGGTGGAGGAGATAGCGCCGCTCGTCGAGGGTCTGGCTGGGGGCAGGGTGAGGCTCAGGATACTTTCGAACCTGGCGACCTATCGCATGGCCAGGGCGAGGGCCGTGTTCGACGCTGAGGAGACGGGCGGCCGCGACGTGGTGGAGGGCATATTGGACGCGTACGCGTTCGCGAACGCCGACCCGTACCGCTGCGCGACGCACAACAAGGGGATAATGAACGGGGTCGTCGCCGTGGCGCTGGCGACCGGGAACGACACCAGGGCGCTGGAGGCGGGGGCCCACACTTATGCGTCCCTGGGCGGCAGGTGCAGGTCCCTGACCAGGTGGGAGGTGAACTCGTCCGGGGACCTGGTGGGCAGCATAGAGATGCCGATGGCCGTCGGCGTCGTGGGGGGCGCGACGTCGTCGCATCCCCTAGCGAGGCTGGCGCTTAAGGTGCTCAACGTCAGGACCGCGCAGGAGCTGGCGTCCGTCATGGCCGCGGTCGCCTTGGCGCAGAACTTCGCCGCCCTGAGGGCGCTGGTCAAGGAGGGGATACAGAGGGGTCACATGAAGCTGCACGCCAGGAACCTGGCCGTCATGGCGGGAGCCACGCCGGACATCCTCGAGGAAGTCGTGAAGAGGCTCTCCGGGCTCGGCCGCATAACGTACGACGACGCCGTGCGCGTGGTCAACGAGGTCAGATCAGCGCGGCGGGGCTCAGCCGGGAGTTCGCAGCGACGATGCGCTTCGAGCTCAGGCGCGTGTGGC
>CAYFJD010000168.1:0-1536 GCA_964343285.1 uncultured Nitrososphaerales archaeon | reverse complement strand
GGGCGGGGCCGCGCACCTCCCGGGGATGGTGGCGTCCCTCACCACCCTCCCGGTGATCGGCGTCCCGGTGCCCACGAAGGAGCTGGGCGGCCTCGACTCCCTGCTGTCCATAGTCCAGATGCCCTACGGGGTCCCGGTGGCGACGGTCGCCGTCGGCGGCGCCAGGAACGCGGCGCTGATGGCGGCCAGGATACTGGGGATCAAGCACCCGGAGGTAAGGGAGAGGGTGGCCGCGCTGATGGAGTCGATGAGGGAGGAGGTCCTGGGGGCTACCCTGGATGTCTGAGGGGCCGCGCCTGGGGATCCTCGGGGGAGGCCAGCTGGGCTGGATGATGATACTGGAGGGCAGGAAGCTCGGCGCCTCCTTCGGGGTGCTGGACCCCGACCCGTCCGCGCCGGCCTCGAGGGCGGCGGACCGCCACTTCCCGCCCGAGGGGGCGCGGGATTTCCTGTCGTGGAGCGACGTCGTGACGTACGAGTTCGAGAACGTAGACGCCGGGATAGCGGGGGAGGCGGAGGCCCGCGGGGCCCTGAGGCCCGGGCTGTTCCCCCTCCTCTTGAAGCAGGACAGGACCAGGGAGAAGGCGCTGTTCGCGGAGCTGGGGCTGCCGACGGCGGAGTTCCGCGTCGTGCGCTCGCCGGAGGAGCTCGAGGACCTGGTGCGCTCCTCCGGGCCCAGGGTCGTCAAGGCGACCTACGGAGGGTACGACGGGAAGGGGGTCCGCGTCGTGCGCAGCCCGGAGGAGGTTCCATCGCTTCCCTGGAGGTACCCGGTGCTCGCGGAGGAACTCGTGGACGTCGAGTCGGAGATCTCGGTCCTGGTGGCGCGCTCGCGGGGGGAGGAGGTCGTCTACCCGGCCTCCGAGAACCACAACGCGGACGGGATACTGCTGTACAGCGTCGCGCCCGCCCGCGGCCCGGCCGCGGAGGAGGCCTCCGGGATAGCTCTCCGCCTGGCTAGGGCCCTGGACTACGTGGGGGTCATGGCCGTGGAGTTCCTGGTATCGAGGGACGGTAGGGTGCTGGTCAACGAGTTCGCCCCCAGGGTGCACAACACCGGGCACTGGACCCTCTGCGGGGCCGCGACGAGCCAGTTCGAGAACCACGTGAGGGCGGCGCTGGACCTGCCCCTGGGGTCCGCGGACCTCCTGAGGCCGGCGGGCATAGTCAACGTGCTCGGGATGCCCCGCGAAGCGCTGAGGTTGAAGGACCTTCTCTCCATCCCGGGCACCAAGCTCTGGTGGTACGGCAAGGCCGAGGCGAGGCCGAGGAGGAAGATGGGGCACGTGTGCGCCGTCGCAGGGTCCGAGGATGAGCTGAGGAGGAGGATCGGCGAGGTGCTGGAGGTGCTCTACGGGGACGCCTCCCTGGGGGCGGGAGCAACCGCGCGCGGCACCGAGCGCGCGGAGGGGAACGCGTCCTCCGGCCGATGCCATCGTTCGCGGTGGAACGCGGCTCATATATCCTCAATTATCGTAACCTACGTGGGATAATCCCCTAGGCCTCCGAGGTCGTGCTCGCCTGTTGGAACCGAAT
>CAYFJD010000167.1:0-1557 GCA_964343285.1 uncultured Nitrososphaerales archaeon | reverse complement strand
AGTCGTCCGCCAGGTCCGGGGAGTACGGGCCGCGCATGTAGAGGTTGAACGTGTGCCCCGTGTCGTACCCGAAGAACCTGGCAAGATAGACGTACTTCTGTACCTTGAACCTGGCGTCGAACCTCTCCGGATCCTTGACGTCGTCCATCACGCTCGCTCCGAGGATCCCGGCGTCCACGAGCGCCCGTAGCAGGGAAAGTAGCCTCCTCCGCCTCTCCCCTGCGCCGACACCGCCTGCTCCCAATTTTTCCGTGATCATCACATGTGTATGGCATATTAACACCCTTGATAAGGGTTTCTTCTTTCTCTTGACCGCTCGTTTTGGAGCCCGGTCGCGCCGGGCGCCCCATAGAGTGTTATGGAGGTGGATGGATATCCATCCATAGGCTGCGCTGGCCCGCTTTTAAGCCAGCCGCGCTCATTGCTGGCCGTTCAAAACTGTTATATATTTGTAGAAAAATCTATCGGTGAGAACGGCGATGGAACGGCTCCACGGCCGCCCGCGACCCATGGGGATCCCCTTGGGCGAGGTGGAACTCCTGGGCGCGATCGCGAATTTACGCGGAGCGAGCGCCCAGGGGGAAGCGGCCTCCTCGACGGGGCCATCCCGATTCGCGATGGGCGCGTAACCACGGGTCGGGAGGGCCCGCCCGAGTTAGATCCGTCGATCGCGCTTAAGTTGGCGGAGGCCCGCCGCGGCCGCCAAAACCTCCGAGGCGTCGACGACCGATCCGTCCTTGTTCAGGTTGACGTGGCATATGGGGCACGCGGTGACTATGACGTCCGCGCCGAGCGACTTCAGCTCCTCGAACCTGCGGGAGGAGACCGCCGCAGCGATGTCGCCGCGCAGGAGCTCCGCCGGGCCTCCGCAGCAGAAGTTCCTCCTGCCGCTGCGGGGCGAGCGCACGACCTCCGCGGCCCTCCCCAGGAGCTCGCCTAGGGCGCCGGCCTCCCTGTCCCTGACCACCAGGTGGCAGGGCTCGTGGTACGCCACCCTGAGGTCCAGCCGCCTGAGCTCCAGCCCCCCGAGGAGCTCCGAGTAGTGGAGGACCTCGAACTCCCCCTCGAACCCCTCCACGTACCTGGGGTAGACCCTCGTGAGGAGGTCGTAGGTGTGCGGGTCCACCGCTATCAGGCGCGAGGCCCCCGTCCCCCTCAGGTAGCCGACGAACGAGCGGGCTATCGAGGAGAAGTCGTCGTCGCGCCCGAGCTCGTAGACGAGCGCGCCGGGGTAGGGCTCGCGCGGGTCGTAGGAGAACTCGACGCCGGCGGCGCGGAGGAGGAGGGCCACGTTCCTCAGGTAGCCGTCGTAGATCGCGGCCGCGGGGCGGGGGACGAGGAGCGCGGAGAGCCGGAGCAGGCGGGGCGCCGCGGATGCGGCCCTCGCCGCGGCGCGCAGGGGGCCCTCCCCCACCGAACCCCTGAGCGCCGAGAGGCCGAGTATGTAGGGGGCGAGCTGGTACATGTGGCCCGTGACGAGGAGGGGGCGACTGGGCGCGTCCCCCGGAGTCGGTATCCCCAGGCCCTCGGCCCACCTGGAGAGCTCGCGCGGCCCGG
>CAYFJD010000166.1:0-1586 GCA_964343285.1 uncultured Nitrososphaerales archaeon | reverse complement strand
CGCCGTGCGGCGCACGTTGACGGTCGAGATAGTGGACGTTAAGTTGAGGCCAGCGTTCACGGGAAGGGGAGACGAGACCGTCGAGGCGGAGGTCAGGGCTGGGAGATCCCGCGGGAGGGCCGCCGCGCCCGCCGGCGCCAGCGCGGGGAAACACGAGGTCGTGCACCTGCCGCCCGGGGGCGCGGCCGAGGCCATAAGGGCGTTCGACCCCTCGCGCCTAGTGGGGGTCGACGCGTCCGACCCACGCGCCGTAACCGAAGCCCTCAGATCCATGGACGGCACGAACAACTACTCGAGGATAGGCGGCGCCACGGCGTACGCCGTCAGCGTGGCGGCGCTCGAGGCGGCGTCCGCCGAGCTCGGGAGGCCCATGTACGAGCTCATAGGATTGTACGAGAAGCCGAGGATCCCGCTCCCCCTGGGAAACGTGCTAGGAGGTGGAAGGCACGCAGGGGCCGGGGCGCCCGACGTCCAGGAATTCCTCGTCTTCCCGATGAATCCGCGCGACCCCCTCGAGGCCGTGCGGGCGAACCTGAGGGTCCACGCGCTTGTCAGAAAGGAGATAGAGAGGAGGGATCCTTCGTTCCCCGCCGGTAAGGGCGACGAGGGCGCGTGGGCCCCCAGGATGGGCACCCTCGAGGCCCTCGAGGCGGTCTCATCCGCCGCCGCGGCGGCGGCGGATGAGATGGGCGTCCGCATATACCTGGGGCTCGACGTGGCGGCGTCGACCCTCTGGAACCCGTCCGAGGGCGTCTACGTTTACAGGAGGGAGGGGAGGAGGTTGGATCCGGAGGGCCAGCGCTCGTTCCTAGAGGAGCTCGTTGATAAGTACGACCTGAAGTATCTGGAGGATCCCCTGCAGGAGGACGACTTCGAGGGGTTCGCAGAGATGACTCGCTGGGCGAGGAACAAGGGAGCCCTCGTGGTCGGCGACGATCTGCTGGTGACGAACGCGACGAGGCTTGAGAGGGCGGCGGCGCTCGGCGCGGCGTCTGGCGCTATATTAAAGGTGAACCAGGCCGGCAGCCTCGGCGAGGCGCTGGAGTTCGCCAGGGCCTGCAAGAGGGCGGGTTATTCGATAATAGCGTCGCATAGATCCGGCGATACCTGGGACTCCCACCTGGCGCACGTCGCAGTGGGGACAGGAGCCATCATGATGAAGTCGGGCGTGGTCGGCGGCGAGAGGATGGCGAAGTACATGGAGCTCCTCAGGATAGCGGAGGCCCGTCCGGATATGGGCATGGCGAGCCCAGGATCCATCTAGCTTGGCTCGGCGCTTCCCGCCGCGCGTCCAACGAGGTGAGATGACGTCCCGCCGAGGGCCCTATGTGCGGCGAGATGGCGTGAAGCCGGCGCGGCGACCTTCTCCATCGGATCCTTTGCCGGGGTGGGCCGCTTGTTCGCGTCACCTGTAGGATTTCTGGTACCTGCGCCTGGGTCCCGGCCCGCCGAACTTCTCCGGCTCGGTCCTCCTCGGGTCGCCCACCAGCAGGTGCCTATCGTACTGCATTATCCTCCTCTTCAGCTCCACGGACTTCGTGAAGCCGACGAGCGCCCTCGCGATGGCCATCGCGGCAGCGTACGCC
>CAYFJD010000165.1:0-1597 GCA_964343285.1 uncultured Nitrososphaerales archaeon | reverse complement strand
GCATAACTCCGCTCAGGCCCCTCGGGTTCATGCTGGCCGAGGCGCTCTCCTCGCCGGAGGAGGCCGTCGAGAGGTACCCGAACAGGGCCCTGATCGCCGAGTACAAGTACGACGGGGTGCGGGCGCAGGTCCACGCGGCGGGCGGGGAGGTCAAGATATTCTCGAGGAGGCTGGAGGACGTGACGGGGAGCTTCCCGGAGGTCGTGGAGGGGGTCAGGGGGCTCAACGCCGTGCTCGACGGCGAGATAGTGGCCTTCAAGGACGGCGCCCCGCTGCCGTTCCGCGAGCTCCAGAGGAGGCTGAGGAGGAAGAACCCCGCCGAGCTCTCCGGCGAGGTCCCGGTCGTTTACTTCGTGTACGATGTGCTGTACGCGGAGGGGAGGCCGCTGATAGACCTCCCGCTTTCGGAGAGGAAGCGGATCCTGGCGGACCTCGTCCCCGAGGGGCGCGGCGTGGTGAGGGCCAGCCCCTGGTGGACGGTGAGGAGCGCAGAGGAGATAGAGGGGCTGTTCCGCCGGAGCCGCGAGGAGGGGTACGAGGGGCTGATGCTGAAGGACCCCGAGTCGACCTACGAGCTTGGCAAGAGGGGGTGGAAGTGGATGAAGCTCAAGGAGGAGCTCGACACCGTGGACGCGGTCGTCGTGGGCGCCGAGTACGGGCACGGGAAGAGGGCGGGGCTCCTCTCCGACCTCATATTCGCGCTCTGGGACGGCGACGAGCTGAAGGTGGTGGGGAAGGCGTACACGGGCCTCACGGACAAGGAGATAGAGTGGGTGACGAGGAGGCTGAAGGAGCTCGAGGTGAGGGAGGAGGGCCTGAGGGTCTACGTGAGGCCGGAGATAGTCGTCGAGGTGGCGTTCGACCTCGTGCAGGAGAGCGATAGGCACTCCGGGGGTTACGCCCTCAGGTTCCCCAGGATAAAGGCGCTGAGGCTGGACAAGGGGCCGGAGGACGCCGACACCGTGGACAAGCTGCGTCGCCTGGCCGAGGCCGCCGGGCGGCGCGGGGCGCCGGAGGCGAGCGGAAGGTGACCGTGCGCGCGCGGGGCGCCGGCCCGAGGGCGTGGGTCGGCGACGAGGAGGGCAGGATGTACCTGCTCGAGGCGCGCGGCGGGTCGCTAGTGATCTACGGGCCGGTCCCCAGCACCGCGGCGCACCTGCCCGAGCTCTCGCTCGTCGTCTACGCGGCCGTCGCGTTCGGCTCGATAGCGCTGGGGTTCCCGTGGGCCGCGGTCGCGGCCATGATCGCGGCCGCGGTGGGCGTCCCATTGGTGGCGGTGGCCGTCAAGAGGCACTACATAAAGGGCGAGGGGGCGCGCGCGGACGTGCGCGCGTCCGAGCCGCTGGGCGGCAGGCTGCTGAGGCTGACGGTCGACGTGGAGGGGGTGGGGCGCGTGGTGCTGTACGCGAACTCGAAGGACCTGGCCGGCTGGGCGCTCCCGGCGGGCGGGCCCAGCCAGGATAAAAAGCGCCCGCCCGCCGCGCACACCCGGCGATGAGGGACCTCGCGGGTAGGACCTTCTGGATATCGCAGGAGGACGCGGTTAAGAGGGGCGAGGTCACCGACTACTACTTCGTCAACGTGGAGAAGGCGCTCA
>CAYFJD010000164.1:0-1629 GCA_964343285.1 uncultured Nitrososphaerales archaeon | reverse complement strand
TCAGCGCCCCCCTCATGACCAGGACCCCGGCCCCGCCGCTCAGCTCGGGGTGGAAGAGGAAGCCGTAGGCGCGCTCCCCCGCGTAGGCCTCCACGCCGCCCCTCTCGCTCCAGGCTATGGCCCTCAGCCCGGGCGCCAGCCTCCTTATCCTCCTGGCCCTCGCCTCGTAGAACCTGGCCCTGTCGGACGGGAGGCGGGAGAACGCCGGATCCCCGCGGTCCACCACGACCTCGTTGAGCCCCAGGAGCCTCTCCCCCGCCACCTCCAGCGTGCCGCCCATCGAGTTGTTGAGGAGCTGGGCCCCGTAGCAGACGCCGACGATCGGCGCCCCGGCGGAGCGCGCCCCCCTTATCAGCGCCGTCCCCAGGACGTCCGAGGCGGAGCTGGCGCGCCTCCTGCCGCCGAGGACTAGCGCGTCCGCCTCGCCGAGCGCGGCCAGCGCCTCCCCCGCGCTGAAGGACGTGTCCACGACCCTCACCTCGTTCCCCAGCGCCACCAGGAGCTCGAAGAGCCTGGGGGCGGAGCAGCCCCCGGCGTCGAACATGAGCACCACCGCCACCGCGCTCACCCCTGGCGGAAGAAGACCCTGACCGAGACACGGTCCCCGTCCCTGAGCCCCAGCGCCTCCCTCAGGTTCACGGGCGCTATAACCTCGAGCACCGTGTAGTCGTAGTGGGTCCTCTCGGCCACGACCACCGCCCCGGCGACGTCCTCCACCAGGGCCCTGTAGCAGATCACGTCCCCGTAGGTGCGCACCCCGTCGCTGAACCCCTTCACCCTTATCCCTCCCCTCACGACGAGCTCCCTGAGCTGCATGGACTGGGAGGGGGAGTCCAGCCTCACGTTGAGCGTCCCGGGGTAGGGCTCGAACCCGAGCTTCTCGGCGAACTGCCTCCTGTAGCCCTCGAGGGACATGTAGTACCTCCCCTCCCCGAGGCCGCTGAACACCTCGCCGGTGAAGAGGTAGGACTCCGGCGGCTCCTCGAGCGTGGACCTCAGGATCAAGTAGAGGCCCACGAGCTCGTTCACGCCCTTCGGGGTCAGCTTGACCTCCGTCGCCCTCCCCCTCCTGTAGCGCTCCACCAGCCCCTCCCTCTCCAGGGCCTCGAGGTGCTTGCTGGCCGCCTGCTGGCTCCTGCCTATGCGCCTGGCCAGCTCCTCCGTCGTGACGGGGACGGGCCCCTCCCTGGCGCCCATGAGGAGGAGCTCGATCAGCGTCGGCAGGAGCGCTGGGTTGACGCGCCTCCTACCCTCCTTGGCCACGCGCCCCTTGGCCCGCCCCCCGATATCACATTTACTACAAATTTTTTGGTAGTTACAATTAAACTTAAATATGGCTCCGGCGGGCGTCCCCCGTGCGCCCCGAGAGGAAGATCGAGGTCGCGGAGGGCGCGGCCCTCGGCGCCCTGTCCTACGCGCTCGGGCTGGTCCAGGTGCCCTTCCCGCTCGTCCCCTACCTGATCTTCGACCTGGGGGAGATACCGGCCGCGGCCGCCATGATGGCCGGCTCCCCGGTCGCCTCCGTCACCGCGGCCCTCGTCTACTTCGCCGTCCTGAACTTCATCGGCCAGTTCGCCCCCATAGGCCCGGCGATGAAGCTCGCCGCAGTCGCCTCGACCCTCGCGGCCC
>CAYFJD010000163.1:0-1636 GCA_964343285.1 uncultured Nitrososphaerales archaeon | reverse complement strand
CGTAAAAGTGGAGTGATATGCGCCGGAGGAAAGGCAGGGAGGTTGTGGCGGGCATCCCGCCGTTGTTCGAGAGGACCGCCCTGGGCCTCCCCCGCGGGGCGGCGGCGCAGTACAGGGGGCCCATGGGGCTCCACGTCCGCGAGTACGAGGACCACTACGAGGTCCACTTCGACCTCTTCGACCCGCGCGAGCACCCCATCCTCCACCTCCTTCTGGAGGTCCTGCCCGGCAGGCCCTGGAAGGGGCGCTGAATGCCCGGGCCGCTGAGGGAGCTGCGGCTGGCGCTGAAGCTGGCCCCGATAGCGATACAGTTCTCCCGCGACGACGCCCGCTACCGCAGGGACAGGGGGCGCGACCACGAGAGGTACAGGAGGCACGCGGAGCGCGCCGTCGAGGCGTTCATATCGCTCGGACCCCTCTTCGTCAAGCTCGGGCAGATACTCTCGGTGAGGCCCGACGTCCTCCCGGACCCCTACATAGCGGAGTTCTCGAGGCTCCAGGACGAGGTCCCACCGGAGGGGTTCGAGCGCGTGAGGCGGCTCCTGGAGTCGGAGCTGGGGAGGCGCGTGGAGGAGGTCTTCGACAGGTTCGACCCGGAGCCCATATCCGGCGCGAGCCTGAGCCAGGTGTACCGCGCCTCCTACAAGGGGAGGGAGGTCGTGGTGAAGGTCCAGAGGCCGGGCGTCGAGGAGCGCGTCAGGGAGGACGTGGCCGCCCTCAGGTCCCTCCTGAGGCACTTCGGGTGGCTCTTCGACCCCTCCATCAGGCTGTCGCTCTCCTCCGCCCTGGACCAGGTCGAGGCGACGATCTACGAGGAGCTGGACTTCCTCAAGGAGGCGGAGAACATGGACAGGATCAGGAGGCAGATCTCCAGGAGGGGGGTGATCGTGCCGGAGGTGATACACGGGCTGTCCACGAGGCGCGTGTTGGTCATGGAGTACGTGCCGGGGATAAAGGTGACGGACGTGGAGGCGCTCGACGCCGCGGGGGTGGACAGGAGGAGGCTGGCCTCGAGGCTGGCCAGGCTCTTCCTGTCCATGGTCCTCAGCGGGGAGGTCTTCCACGCGGACCCCCACCCCGGGAACATATCGGTGGCTGCGGACGGCAGGATAATACTGTACGACTTCGGCATGGTCGGGAGGCTCGACAGGAGGACGAGGAACTCGCTGATCAGGCTCTACAGGGCCATAGTGGAGGGCGACCCGGAGTGGACGCTGGAGGCGCTGGCGGAGCTGGGGGCCGTCCAGCCCGGGGCCGACAGGAGGGCCCTGAGGAGGGCCGTGGAGCTGATGCTCGAGGAGGCCAGGGGGGAGGGGATATCGGCGCAGTCGGAGGTGGAGGAGCTGCTCAGGGCGGCGGGCCGCGCGATACACGGCTTCCCCTTCAGGCTGCCGAGGAACCTCGTCCTCTACGTGAGGATGATGATAGTGCTCGAGGGGGTGTGCAAGAGGGTGGACCCGGAGTTCAGGTTCCTGCCGGTCCTCTCCTCCGTCCTCAGGGAGGAGGGGCTGGAGCTCGAGGTCTACAGGGAGGAGATCGCGAGGAGGGTGAGGAAGCTGGCTAGGTCCCTGGACGACGCCCTGGAGCTGCCGACCTTGATCAAGGAGTACCTGAACGAGGCGGACCCGGGGGATGG
>CAYFJD010000162.1:0-1645 GCA_964343285.1 uncultured Nitrososphaerales archaeon | reverse complement strand
AGGCCGTCGTTCGACGAGCTCGAGGTCGAGAGGGCGTGCGAGGATTTGATAAGGAAGGGGCTGGTGGAGCTCAGGTCCATGTCCATTAAGCGGGGCCCTACGTCGTCGGTGAAACCATGGCTGAAGAACCGCGCGAGGGAGAGCTCCGCGAGGCGCCAGCGCTGCGCGCTGACCGCGGAGGGACGGAAGGTGGCCGCCCAGCTGCGGCGCAGGGCGCGCGGCCGGCGAAGCGGTCGCCGGATCAGCCCGCCTGGAACTCGTGTTTTCCCCTGACCAGCGACATGCCCGCGGAGGCCACCAGGAGCGCGGTCGAGATCGTGAACGCGAACCCCTGGCCCCTCAGGTAGGCCACTGCCATCGCCTCCGGGAGCTTCCCGCTGAGGGTGCCCACGAAGAGCTCGTAGACCACGCTCGCAGGCAGGACGGACGTCGCAGCAGAGAGCGCCAGGACGAAGCTGAGCACCATGCCCGTGTTCCTCAACATGTTCATGACCCCCGAGGCCACCCCGTACCTCCTCGGCGGCGAGGCCGACATTATTGCGCTCGTGTTGGCCGGCCAGAACATCCCGCCCCCCACCCCGTAGAGCGCCTCCAGCGCGGCGACCTCGACGAGCGGGGTGCTCGGCGTTAGCCTGCTCAGGGCGTAGAGCGCCGCGGCCTGCACCGCTAAGCCAATCGTGGCCACCACCCTAGCGCCCACGCGGTCGCTGAGCCTGCCCGCGAAGGGGCCCACGACCATCGACATTAGCGACATGGGGAGCAACAGGTATGCGGCTGTGAGTATGGGAACCCCGGCTATCCCCTCGAAGTAGAACATGAGGAGGAAGTTGACGGCGAAGAGCGCGAGGGACTGCAGCATCGCGACCCCCACGGAGAACGAGAATATCCTGCTGCGGAACAGGGAGACGTCCACTATCGGATCGTCGCAGAACTTAGCCTCCCATACGAGGAACGATGCAAATAGGACTGCGGACGCCGCCAGGAACATGTACACGTACCTGTCGGACCAGGAATAGAGGAGTCCCCAGGTGAACGCGAGGAGCAGCGAGAGGAGGGCCCCGGTGAACGCGCCCGCGCCCAGCAGGTCGAAGCTCTCGCCCCCGGCGACCGCCGCGTCGGGCTTTATCGTCCTGTACGCCCAGAGCGTTCCGAATATCCCAATGGGCACGTTTATCAGGAATATCACCCTCCAGGTGGTGTAGCTTATTATCAGGCCCCCGAGCACTATACCGAGGATCGACCCCGCCCCCCACACTATGGAGTTCATCCCGAAGGCGCGCCCCCTCTCCTGCGGGGGGAAGACCTGGGAGATGAGCGCGAAGGAGTTCGCGGTCAGCATAGCCGCGCCCATGCCCTGCAGCCCGCGGAAGACCACGAGGAGCAGGCCGCTGGGGGCCAGCCCGGAGAGCGCGGAGCCGATTATGAAGACCACGAACCCGGCGTTGTACATGCGCTTCCTGCCGTACAGGTCGCCCATCCTGCCCAGGCTGAGGACGAGCGCGGTGTTCGTCAGAAGGTAGGCCACGACCACCCAAACCATGGTTATGTAGTCCGTGTGGAGGTCCTCCGCTATCGGGAGTATAGCCAGCACTACCACGGTGCTGTCGATGGCGGACATCAGGCTCCCCAACATCGTCACGGACCA
>CAYFJD010000161.1:0-1657 GCA_964343285.1 uncultured Nitrososphaerales archaeon | reverse complement strand
CCGCCCGCGGTGCGCCGCACCCTCAGGAACATGTCGTTGTAGAGCGGGTTCGCGTATGGATAGTCCACCCTCCGGTGCGTGAACCTCGTCTCCCTCCTCTCCAGCGCGGCCACGATGGCCGCCTCCCCCACGTCCATCAGGTCCAGCACCTCAAAGGTCCTCATCAGCTCGTGCGAGTTCGAGGCCGATATCGTGTCCACTGCCTTCCTCCTGAGCGTCCTCAGGTAGTTGAGGCCCGCGGTGAGCAGGCTCTCGGACCTCACCTTTATCCCGGCGTAGTCCCACATTATCTGCTCCAAAGCTATGTTCGCCTCGCGCCAGCTGGCCCCGCGGTCCCTGCCCATGAAGGATCTGGCCAGCTCGTGCGCCCTGAGGACCGCCGGGTGTTTCTCGGCGTCCTCGACGGTCGCTTGATCCCCGATGGACAGGGCCCTCCTGGCGGCGCTCTCCCCCGCTATCCACCCGAAGACCGCGGCCCCCGCGAGGGCTGCGCGCAGGTTGCCGAGCTCGTCGCCGACCGCGTACAGCCCCTCCACGTTCGTCTCCGCGTCCTCGTTCACCTCTATGCCCCTGCCGCTCGTGAACACTGGATGGTATCTGCCGAACTCCACCATGTGCCTCCTGAAGTCCACCCCCTCGTCCTCGAGGGCCTTCAATAGGTACACGTTCCCCTCGTTCTCGTGCCCCCACTCCATGTACTCTATGTCCTCGTCCGCGTCCTGCGTCGTGTCCATGTAGACCGGCCCCTTTCCGGTGTCGTAGTAGTGGTCGAAGAGGTCGTGGAAGATGTCCGAGGTGGTCTCGCCGAGCTCCCTGCTGGGCCTATCCAGGAAGGCGCTCACGCGCGCCCCGCGTATGTCCCTGAAGAACCCGACCCACGTGGCCTTGCCGCTCCTCTCCAGGTACCTGGGCCCGGCGTGCGTGTAGGGGAACTCCATGTTGACGAGGTTGGCCCCCGCCCTCAGGGCCATTGCCCTCCCGTCCCCAGTGTTGGCGGGCATGAAGGGCGAGTTGAAGAGCCAGGCGGGCGTCGTGGGCGGATATATCCTGTTCGTGCTCCCGGTGGCTAGTATGACGCTCCTCGCCAGGAATATCCTGATCACAGGGTCGTCCCTCGAGACGTCCACGCCGACGGCGCCCACGGCCTTCCCGTCCTTCGTCAGCAGGTCCACGGCGGGCGTCCTGTTGAATATCCGCACGCGGTGCTCGCGGGCCTTCCTCTCCAGCACTATCTTCTGGTTGGCCCCCGCGAACTTGAGGAAGAACCTGACGTGCCCAGGGAGCGCGTGCCCGGTGAACTCCCAGTACCCGTGGGGCCTCATTGGTATGCCCCACTCCTCCCACGCCCTCACCACCTCGTAGGACCTCTCGTAGAACCTGCGCACGACCGATAGGTCCTGCAGGCCCCCTAACGTGCTCAGCATGTGCTCCTGTATCACGGAATTTAAGTCCCCGTGGACCTCCGGTATGTAGCAGGCGAAGTGGTCGTTCCCCATGCCGCCGGACCCGCTGCGCTTCGCGTTAGCCTTCTCCATGACCGCGACGCTGGCGCCCATCTGCGCCGCGCGTATCGCGGCCATCAGACCCCCTATGCCTCCCCCGACCACCAGGACGTCCGAGATTATCGGATTGGGATCGAGGTCCGGGCGCGCCATCC
>CAYFJD010000160.1:0-1673 GCA_964343285.1 uncultured Nitrososphaerales archaeon | reverse complement strand
CGCGCGATGAGCAGTTAAGCGTTTAAGGGGCCGCCGGTCTCCAGGCCACGTGGAGTCCGCCGCCCTCCAGCTCGAGGTCCTCAGGCCCGGCTACATGAGGGTAGGGCACAACTCGGCGGTCGAGATCTGCAGGTGGACGAGGGCGGCGCTCCTGGGCAGGGGGGCGTGCTACAAGCGCTGGTACGGCGTCTACAGCCACAGGTGCATACAGATGACGCCGAACGTGGGGCTTTGCGACTTCGAGTGCCCGTTCTGTTGGAGGCCCCACGGGCGCCGCGGCGGCCCCATCCAATGGGATAGGCCGGCCGACGTGGTCGAGGGCTCGATAGAGGCGCAGCGCCGGCTCCTAGTTGGCTACAAGGGGAACCCCTCGGTCGACGGCCGCCTCTTCCTGGAGGCGATGTTCCCCAGGCACGTGGCAATAAGCCTCGACGGGGAGCCCGCCATGTACCCCTGGCTGCGCGACCTGGTCCGCGAGATCAGGAGCAGGGGGATGACCGCCTTCCTGGTGACCAACGGGAGCGTGCCCGGCAGGCTCCGCGAGCTGCGCGGGGTCCCGCCGCACAACCTCTACATAAGCCTCTACGGCCCCTCCGAGGAGGTCTTCGAGCGCTCCGCGCGCCCCCTATTCAAGGGGGCCTGGGAAAGGGTCATGGAGAGCCTTTCCATGATGGGCGACTTCGAGGACGCCGGGTCGAACACGGTCCTGAGGCTCACCATGGTTAAGGGGCTCAACATGGTGGATCCCGATGGGTACGCGCGCGCGATCGACGTGGCGAGGCCCATGTTCGTCGAGCTG
This sequence comes from uncultured Nitrososphaerales archaeon, assembly GCA_964343285.1. Taxonomy (GTDB): domain Archaea; phylum Thermoproteota; class Nitrososphaeria; order Conexivisphaerales; family Conexivisphaeraceae; genus Conexivisphaera. The sequence continues at coordinate 874 of CAYFJD010000160.1, read as the reverse complement.
AAGGGGTACACATGGGTGGGGGAGAGCACGAGGAGGATGTCCATCGACTCGATGCCCACGCTCGAGGAGCTCAGGGCGTTCGCCGCCGAGCTAGAGCTCCGCACGGGCTACAGGATCTCCGAGGTGGACGAGAGGAGCAGGGTCGTCATGCTCGCGAGGGACGCGGAGGCGCTGCGGAGGGCCAGGGAGGCGGCCCTCCGCCTGAGGTCCCGCATAGAGGAGCTCGACCGGCAGTGGAGGGAACGCTACGCGGGGGCCGAGCAGTTCAGGCTTGTGAGGGGCCAGCTCCCGCGGTGGCCGGGCGGCTGGATATAGTATGGACGTTGCGTGGGCGCCATGTACAGGGTCGGCGTCCTCAGGCTCGTGGGATACCGCGAGTGGACGGAGGAGCTCGGGGACGATAGGGAATGGATAATACAGGTCGTCCAATCCAGCATATACGGGCTGGTGAGCTCCGAGGCCGCGGCCATAGGCGCGCACGGGATACCCCTGAGGTACGATTACATGATCCTGCTTGACTCCGGCGCGCATCCGGACGGTTTGAGGAGGGTGGCGGCCTCGGCCTCCTCCATAGCCCCCACGCCCGTCGCGGTCTCGGCGGCGTGCGCGCGCACGCCGCTGGAGGCGCAGCGCGCGGCCTCGGCCGACCCGGAGGTCTACGAGAGCTGCGCGTCGGACCCGATAGCCGTCGTCCACATGGACGTGGACGATATATCGTCGCGGACCCCGCGCGACTCGGCGTACTCGACGTTCGAGGAGATCCTCGAGATAACGCGCGCCGCGGCCGCGAGGGCCTCCTCGCTCGGGGGGCTCGTCCAGTACCTGGGGGGCGACAACGTGATGGCGTTCCTGCCCATCGATTCCCTGGGCGACT
>CAYFJD010000159.1:0-1684 GCA_964343285.1 uncultured Nitrososphaerales archaeon | reverse complement strand
CGGGGCAGCTGGGGGACGAGCTCCCGAGGGTCAGGTGGGGGATGGAGGATGGGAAGGGGAAGGGGGGGGGGTGGCCGGGAGGGGGTGGGGGGGGGGGGGGGGCCCGCCGTACTGGCGCGGATGGCATCGCGGGTGGGGATGGGGCGGACCGCCGTACTGGTACCCGTACTATTACTCGCCGGCGCAGGAGCTGGCGTACCTCGAGGCGTACGCGGCATGGCTGGAGGCCGAGCTAGCGGCAGTGAGGTCCAGGATCGCGGCTCTGAAGGGCGCCGGCACGTCGCCCTGAACCTTCCGAGCCACATTTAATTAGGGATCCACGATTATTTTTTCTATGCCCAGGATGGTCGCGAGCATATCCGTCATACCGATAGGCACGCCGGGCACGAGCGTCTCGAAGTACGTGGAGCGCGTCATACGCACGATGGAGGCCATGGGGGTTCCGCACAGGGTAGGGGCCGGGTTCACGGACGTCGAGCTGAACGATTACCGGCAGCTTGCCTCCCTGATGGAGGCGGTGGAGAAGGAGCTCGTGGACATGGGCGTCGCGCGTATTGATTTTTTCATAAAAATAGATAGAAGGCTCGACGCCGACCTGACGATCGAGGGTAAGATACGCAAAGTCGAGGGCCCTGGCTCATCAGGGCCGCGTTAGGTGCGGGCTTCCGAGCGCGTGGCTGTTGCGCGCTACCCCTCCGCGAGGGGCCTCTTGGCGGAGCTCGCGAGGTCGATCTTTTCTATGCGCGGCTGCGGCGCAGAGGACGAGGCGTCTATCATAGCGACGCCCACGCCGAAGACGGCCTCCATGGCGGATCCCGTCCTCCCGCGGTTTCCCGTCTCTAGCTCCAACTCGAGCGATCCGCCCAGGATCGCGGCCTTGGCCCTCGCGTAGGTTATCTCGTTCATGTGAACCAACGGCAGAACCTCCCACGCCCTTGGGGCCGCCTCCACCGCCACCCTCTCGACCCTCCGCGGGTCGACTGCGCCGTCGACCTCGGCCACCCCCCTCGCCAGGGCGAATCCCTCATAAATCGGCTCGTCCGACACGTCGAAGAAGCCGACCTCCGGCGGGCCCCCCGAGTTGTCCATGGCCTCCAGCTCCTCCCACGGCGCATCCACCGGGCGCAGATCGCGTATGCCGTACACGTTCCCGCCCCTGCACGGCCTCCTGGAGGTCGGCCTGCAGGATCTCGAGCACCCCTTCACGGTATTCCACGCGGCTAAGAGGCCCGCCAGCAGGCCGAAGGCCGCGTATCCCCAGGCGCCCACCTCCGATTTCACCATGACCCACATCCTCATTCCATCCTTCTCGTACCTTGCGGCGGCGTACGTGGACGCCAGAAGGGAGCGGGGGAGTGACGGGACGTACCTCCAGGCCATCTTGGCGGAGGAGAGCGCAACTACCTTGGCGACGGCGGCGGCGTTGCCGAGGCCGCTCACGCCCTTCCCCGCCAGCTCAGCTGCGACCTCCTCCTCAAGCGACAGAAAACCGGTCGCGATGGCGGTGCGCACGCGCGGTATGCCCCGTAGTTATATATAAATCGAGCTCGATTTGTCGCGCCCAGGGGCGCTGGGGTCGGGCCGGGTTCGCGCGTCGAACCTACCGGGGCGAGGATCCCGTCGGCCGGGGGCCGCGCCTCCAAATCTATATATCTTAAGGATGCGCCCGATGGGCGCGTGACGC
>CAYFJD010000158.1:0-1687 GCA_964343285.1 uncultured Nitrososphaerales archaeon | reverse complement strand
GGTTCGACCTCACGGTGGGGCTCACCAGGTACTACTGCTCCGACAGGAGCCTGCCGAAGGACCTCAGGCTGGCCGCGTTCGCCGACGTGTGGAGGTACGACGAGCCGCAGCGGGGCAGGTACAGGTGGTTCTACCAGTGGGACGTCGAGATCTTCGGCCCCAGGTCCCCCCTGGCGGACGCGGAGGTCGTGCTGCTCTCGCACGACCTGCTGGGCAGGCTGAAGGTCGACGCGGAGTTCGTGCTGAACGACAGGAAGCTCACGGAGGCGCTCGTGAGGGAGTCAGGGGGGGAGGGGCTCCCCGAGGAGGCAGTTGTCGATGCGTTCAGGGCCCTCGACAAGCTGGACAAGCGCCCGAGGGAGGAGGTCATCGAGGAGTACGGGAGGAAGGGCCACGACCCCGCGATCCTCGAGGACGTCATCAGGAGGGCCGAGTCGGGCGACTACGAGTTGACGGAGCGCCTCTCCAGGATAACCGAGCTGCTGCGCGAGATGAAGGTGCCCTTCCGCGTCGACCCCAGGCTAGCGAGGGGCCTCGACTACTACGACTCCTTCGTGTTCGAGGCGAAGTCGAGGTCCCACCCGGAACTCGGGTCGCTGGTGGGGGGCGGGAGGTACGACCTGCTCACGCGCGTGTTCGGGAGGCCGGAGTCGGGGGCGACCGGGGCCGGGGGAGGAGTGGACAGGATAGCGGAGGCCATGGAGGGGGGCCCGCGCGCTAGGCGCAGGGCGGTGGCCGTCGTCTACCCCAGCGAATCGGAGGCTTACGCGTTGGCCGTCGCCGAGGCGCTCAGGCGCGAGGGAATACCCGTGCACCTACCCATCCACGACAGGGAAGTGGGCATCCAGAGGGCATTCCAGGAGGCCGCCAAGGGACACGAGGTGCTCGTCGTCGCGGGCCCGAGGGAGGCGGCCGAGGGCGTCGTCAGGATAAAGTACGGGCCGGGGGAGGAGGTGGTCGTCCGCCTAGCGGATGCGGCGAGGGAGCTGGCGGGCAGGATCCGACCTACTCGGGGACGCTCTCGGCCACCAGTTTGCCGTTCTCCACGCGAACGAAGAGGTACCTGTTATCCTGGAATATGAGGACCAGCTCGTTCTCCCTCTCCTCGACCTCCAGGAGGACCTGGCCCCTTATGCCGTCGTACTTGGCCATGGGACGGGTTGAGCGGGGCTGGATATTTGCGTTGCGGCCCAGTGTCAACCGCAGTTGAGCTCCCCCGCAACTCAGCTCCACAGAAAGGGATTACGCCCCAGGGGCCGTCCAACGGGCGTGCAGGGGGACGAGAACATAACGGTGGCGGACCTCAGGCAGGAGCTGGACGAACTCCTGAGGGCGCTGGTGGGCAGGATAGAGGGCCTCAAGGAGGGGCTGGACCCCGAGTTCCTGAACAGGTGGTACCGCGAGATAGAGGACCTGGCGCGCAAGCGCGCCCCGGATGAGCTGAAGGAGAAGATCAGCGTGATCCAGGATCCGGACCTCCCCATGAAGTTCCGCATCCACGCGTCCAGGAGGGCGGTCCCTTTCCTCGTGGACGCCATAGAATACTACCTGCCGAAGATGCCGCTGGTCACAAGGATCTACTTCATGATAGTGGAGAACGCCATCTGGGAGGAATATAGGAAGTCTTCCTGAGTGGGGCCGCGGGGATTTGAACCCCGGACCGCCAGCGCCCCAGGCTGGCATCCTA
>CAYFJD010000157.1:0-1691 GCA_964343285.1 uncultured Nitrososphaerales archaeon | reverse complement strand
CGCGGACAGCAAACGGAAAAATATCGCCGTTCGAAGGAGCAAGCGTGGAGCGCGGAATGGGCATGAGGGTGATCAGCTCCTCCCCCACGTCCGCCTCCGTGGAGAGGAGGACTGCCGAGACTGTAGTCCGCGTGTCCGTGGAGGAGGGGCCGAGGAGGCCCTGGCAAATATCCACCGGCTCCGCGTTCCTCGACCACATGGTCGAGATGCTCGCCTTCTACTCCGGCCTCAACATAGACGCGTCCGTCGAGGCCTCGCGCCGGCTGATGCACACGATCGCGGAGGACCTGGGGATAGCGCTCGGGGCGGCCCTCAGGGCCATGGCCGAGGAGAGGATATCGTCCACTGGTTGCAGGTGTCAGGGCTTCGCACAGGCGGTCCTGGACGAGGCTTACTCCCAGGCCAGGATCTCGTACGAGGGGAGGGCGCTCGCGGTCGTGGAGAACCACGCGGGCCGCTTCGGCCAGGTCGAGGACATCCAGGAGGAGTTCCTGGTCGCGGCGCTGGAGGGGCTAGCGCAGGGCATGAGGGCCACCGTGCACGTGGACATAATGAGGGGGAGGGATCCTCACCACGCGTGGGAATCCGCGTTCAGGGCCCTGGGATCCGCGATAAGGTCCGCGTTCGAGAGGGACGAGTGGAGGAGGGGGTCCATCGCGGGCGTGAAGGGCACACCCGACTGATGCCGCGCGAAAAGGTTTTCTACGCGCGGGACCTCTCCGAGCACATTGAACCTGGACTGCGCGGGGATCCAGTCGCTGGGCGAGTCGCTGTCGGGCTACTGCGACCCGGACGTCAGGTCCGTCCTGAGGGCGCTCCTGGGCTCGCCCTCGCCCCTCACGACCCTCCAGATCGCGGAGAGGTCAGGCCTGAAGCGGGTCGACGAGGTGCTGGGCAGGCTATCGAAGGTCCTCAGGGTCTCCGGCGTCACCTACAGGGCGGTTGCCTCCCAGACCGGCGAATCCGAGTTCACGGCGCGACTCAGCTGCCCCTACTGCGGTTCCCAGGACATCACGAGGGATGAGCTGGTGGAGCACGTGGCCTGCGGCTACGTGGGGAGGCTCTCGGAGTTCGGGGCCGCTGGATCCCTGCGCTGTCCCAGGTGCAAGTCGCCGGTCGACCCCGCGAAGGACCTGAGGTCCATAGGCTTCTGGTACAGATGCAACAGTTGCCACCAGGCGTTCCCGCGCCCCAACTTCACCCTCGTGGGCATCAGATCCGGCGCCGAGATACCGCCGGAGCAGCTGGTGCCCGTGAGGGACGTGAGCTACGAGGTGCCGGAGGAGCTGAGGGGCGCGCTCTCCGGGCTCCTGGACCTGCTGGACGAGCTGGAGGCCTCCGCCTCCTCTAGCGGGTACAGGCCGGCGGGGGGCTTCAGGCTCAAGGGGAAGTCGGGCGTCGAGCACGAGTTCTGCATGGCCCTGGACGGCGGGGGGTTCAAGGTGCTGGTGGACCTCGTGCTTTGCGGCGACCCCTCGAGGATACTCAGGCACCTCACGAAGGCGTTCGACGCGTCGGCCGAGTTCCCCGTGGTGCTCCTCGCGTCGCCGGACGTGGGCGACCCGGCCCTCAGGGCGCTCATATCCGCTGCGCCGCCGAACCTCAGGGTCCGCGTCGTGTCCTCCAACGACCCGGCCGCGCTGCCCGGCCTCCTCGCGTCGGAGCTCGAGGCGGCCCGGGGGCGCGCGATG
>CAYFJD010000156.1:0-1728 GCA_964343285.1 uncultured Nitrososphaerales archaeon | reverse complement strand
GTGGGATCCCTGGGGAGCAGGCCGCTCGTGGTCAGGAACGACGAGGTGACGGTCGGCGGGATCAGGAGGATGATGCCGGACAGGATAATAATATCGCCGGGCCCCGGGACGCCCGGGAGAAGGGAGGACGTGGGGGTATCCGAGGACGTGGTCAGGGAGCTGGGCCAAGATATACCGATACTGGGCATATGCCTGGGGCATCAGGTGATAGGCCACGCGTTCGGCGCCAAGATATCGAGGGCCAGGAGAATCATGCACGGAAAGCTGAGCCCGATAGTCATCGTGCGCAGGTCCAAGATCTTCGAGGGCGTGCCGGGCCGCTTCGTGGCGATCAGGTATCACAGCCTCGTGCTGAGGGACGTCGCCAGGCCGCTCGTCGTGACCGCGATCTCCGGCGACGACGGGGAGGTGATGGCGGTGGAGCACGAGGACGCCCCCATCTTCGGGGTCCAGTTCCACCCGGAGAGCATCGCCACCGAGCACGGCCGCAGGATCCTGGGGAACTTCGTGGAGGCGACCGCGCTTGTGGATCGACGAGGTCCTCGAGGCCGCCAGGAGGAGGGAGATAGCGGTCGGGGTCAGGAGGAGGCCGCCGAGGGGGTTCACGGAGGCCATACGCGCCGCTAGGACGCGGGGGGTCAACCCGATAATAGCGGAGCTCAAGCTCGCCTCGCCCTCGGGCTTCAGGGCGAGGGGGGTAGACGTTGAGGGCTACCTGAGGACCGTGTCGCGCGGCGCCGCAGCGCTGAGCGTGGTCACCGAGCCCGTGGCCTTCGGCGGCTCCTACGAGCTCCTTCGGATGGCGTCCTCCTCCGTCGATCTGCCCGTGCTCATGAAGGACTTCGTGGTCACGGGCGGACAGGTGGAGTCGGCCTACTCGCTGGGGGCCGACGCGGTGCTGCTCATAGTCAGACTCCTGAGCGACGACGAGCTGGAGCAACTGTACAAGAAGGCGACGTCCATGGGCATGGAGGCGCTGGTGGAGGTGCACGACGAGCTGGACCTGGAGAGGGCGCTGAGGTTGAGGCCGCGCGCGATAGGCGTCAACTCGAGGGACCTGCTCACGCTCAGGGTGGATCGGGGGCTCCAGATGAGGATACTGGGGATGATACCCAGCGGGATACTCAGGGTCGCGGAGAGCGGCATAAGGAGCGCCGACGACGTGCGCCTCCTCAGGGACTCCGGCGCGGACGCGTTTCTGGTCGGCACGTCCCTGATGGAGAACCCGGGCCTCCTGGAGGAGCTACTTGATGCGTGATAAATGTGTGAGGTTAGGGTGGAGCATGCGGATCGGGATGCGCAAAATCAGAAAAATTAAGTGTGGAATTACCGTTTTATCGTAGCAGATCCGCCGGGCGAGTAAGCCCTCCACGCGTAGTAAGTGCCCAGGGCCAGTCCCACCCATATTACCGCAGCCCCCAGGATAGCAGCGTACAGCGCCGGCGCCGCGAGCGTCGCGAAGTACGCCTCGCCCGCCAGGAACGCTATCAACATTCCCGCTATCAGCGTGTACGACACCCTCCTCTCCGCGCCCGCGGACAGCCCCATCCTCCTGAAGAAGAGCAGCGCCACCACTATTGAGGGCAGGAGGAAGAACCCGAAGTCCTGGTGGAACCTCGTGTAGACGAAATCGTTCATCCATCCCGGGGCGGGGGGCGTGGCGAACCCGTAGTAGACCTCGTGGAACTCTATGTAATATCCGGTGCCGGGTATCACCAGGTATATCAG
>CAYFJD010000155.1:0-1772 GCA_964343285.1 uncultured Nitrososphaerales archaeon | reverse complement strand
CGGCGCGTGGAGAAACCGCTCCTCCTGACGCCGGGCCCGACCATCCTGCACAGGTCGGTCAGGGAGGCGTTGGCGGGGCCCCAACTTTCCCACGACTCGCCGGAGTTCCTGAGGGTGCTCGGCGAGCTCCCGGAGATGGTGAGGAGGGTCGTGCGCTCGGATTCCTCCGCGGTCGCCCTCGTGACCGGCTCCGGAACCCTCGGCATCGAGATGGCGCTCTCATCCGCCGTCTCCAGGTCCGACCGCGTCCTGGTCCTGGAATCGGGCTACTTCGGGAGCAGGCTCGCCGAGATAGCGCGCAGGTACGCGGGCTCCGTCGACGTCCTCAGCGCCCCCCTAGGGCGCCTCGTAAAATCCGAGGAGTACCGCGCGGTCCTCGAGGGCGGGAAGTACCGCGCGGTCCTGGTGACCCATGTGGACACGTCCACAGGACTGCTGTGGCCCCTGGAGGAAGTGGCCAGGGCGGCCAGGGACGCCGGCTCGCTGCTGATGGTGGACGGCGTGAGCAGCGTGGGAGGGGCTAGGCTTGAGATGGATCGCCTGGGCGTAGACGTGCTGGTCACGTCGTCGCAGAAATGCCTGGCGGCGCCCCCCGGGGTCGCGATAATAGCCGTGGCCAGGGAGGCCCTGAAGGACCTCAGGGAGCCGGCGTCCCTGTACATGGACCTGAGGAGGTGGATCGAGGTCACAGAGAACCCCGGGAAATACCTCTCGACCCCGGCGGTCAACCTCTTCGTGGCGCTCCACAGGGCGCTCGAGATAGTGCTGGACGAGGGGATGGACGCCAGGTGGGCCAGGCACGAGAGGAACGCGGCCTTCCTGAGGGAGGAGATGTCCAAGAGGGGGATGCGCGCGGTGGCGGAGAACCCGTCGCCAACCGTCGGGGTGTTCGACGTGGGTGCCGGGCTGGACGCCGTGGAGCTCAGGAGGAGGTTATACGAGTCGGACGGCATATGGATAGGGGTAGGGGTTCCGCCCAACAGGGGAAGGCACGTGAGGATCGGGCACATGGGGAACGTCTCCATGGAGCATTTGGAGATGTTCCTGGACGCGCTGGACCGCGCCCTGAAGGTGAACGAATAAAAATCAGAACGGATGAAGCGAGATTATCCTCTCGCGGCCTAGAAGCGGCTGAACCTGCGGCCGCCCCTGCGAGGCGGCCGCATCTCGTACTCCTTCTCGGAGAGGTTGTTCTCCAAGTTGACGTTGCCCTCGAAGGGCGTCTCCAATACCTCCAGGACCCCATACCTGCCGACGTTCAGGCGCATGTGGCCCCTGAAGAGGCTCACGTACCCGTTCTTCAGGTACACGGAGTTCCCGACCTCGACCTTATCTATGTCGTCGTCCCAGAGCGTGAGGTAGATGCTCCCGGTCTCGTCCCCCAGGAGCACCTCCGCGACCCGGTGCGTCGAACCGTCCCTTCCGGACGGCACCTCCTTGACCGATCCCTTCGACACGACCTTTCCCAGGACGTTGACGGAGCGCGAATTCGGCTTCAGCTCACCTATCTTGACGTCAACCGGCTCGTTAAACCGGTTAAAATCACGCTGCAACTATACCTACCTTCTCGGGCTTCCGTCAGATCGTACCATTATATAAAGATACCGAGCGACCCACGACCGGGGCTTCCAAGTTATTAAGGTGCCCCTCGCTACTCCGGGCATGCCGCAAAGGCCCATCGTTCTCATAGCTACCTCCACGAGGGACTTGGTGGGGGGGATCGAGAGGCCGGGGGGGCCAGCCTTCTTCGGGGGCACGGCGCTCCACCTCCT
>CAYFJD010000154.1:0-1785 GCA_964343285.1 uncultured Nitrososphaerales archaeon | reverse complement strand
GTCCGTCAACGTGGCCCTCTACAGGAGGTTCTTCGGGGACTGGGAAGATCGCTGACCTCCGCGAAATCCGCGTCGTTCACGCCCCGGAGGTAACTTGCAGGCCCCTGACGGCGCCATCCAGTGGTGCCGCACGAGGAGGTGGAGGAAACGGCTGAAGGCCGCACCGTGCTTCCCGCGGTACTTGTCCCGGGCGCGCGGATGCCCGCCTTCCCGCGGAACGCGCGCGTGCCCGCGGTCCAGCCAGCGCATCAGCGGCCTTCCAAACTTCTTATCCTGATATCAGGATATCAAGACAGAGTTATATAATATTCTACACGATCGGTCATCCCGTGAGGATTGAGCTAGTGGACATCGATGGCCTGAGGTCCCCAGTGAAGGCAGACCTGGGCTCCGTGCTGGACGCCTACAGGTCCATCCTGAGGACCGGGATCGTGGAGGAACCCCTGATCGTGCACGGCGGCGACATGGTGCTGCTCGGCGGGTTCCGCACGTACGAGGCGCTCGACCTCCTGTCCGCCAGGAGGGCGCCCGCCCTGCTGCTCGAGGACGGGGAGTTCCGCGTCTCTGGCGACGACCCGCTCAGCGCCGTGCGGGATGGAAGGGTCCTGGAGGAGGGCGCGTTCTCGCTCTCCGGGGTCGTGGTCCCCAGGGTCACCGTCAGGCTGTCCGATCTCCTGGGGGGACGCGACGGGCGCGGAAGGAGGGTCTACCGCAGCACCGTGGAGCTCATGGTCGGGGACTGGCCGACCCCGCTCGTCAGGCTCAACTTCGGATCGGACGAGGGGCGTGAGGTCTGGGCGAAGCTGGAGTGGTACAATCCGTTCAGCTGCAGCGTGAAGGACAGGGTCGCCTGGGCCATGATAGAGGACGCCGCCAGGCGCGGGTGCCTGGGGGGCGCTTTCTACGAGGCCACGTCGACGAACACCGGCATAGCGCTGGCGGCCCTCTCGAGGGTGCTGGGGAGATCGTGCAGGATATACCTGCCGAAGGGCACGCAGGCCGGCGTGGACGCGTACTTCCGCGCGCTCGGGGCCCGCGTGGTGCGCGGCGACGAGCCCATAACTGTACAGATGCTCGACAGGATCCTTGACGACGCTAGGAGGGATGGCGCCGTGGTGCTCAACCAGTTCGAGAACGACGCGAACTTCAAGGTGCACCTGAAGCACACGGCGCACGAGCTGCAGGAGCAGCTGGAGGCGGCCGGCGTGAGGCCGGACTACCTCGTGGGCGCCCTCGGCACGTCGGGCCACCTGAGCGCCATATCGTTCCACCTGAAGTCGCTCTACGGGGACTCCATCAAGGTCATCGGGGTGCAGCCTGCCCCCGGGTCCAGGATACCGGGGATCAGGAGGATCGAGACCGGGATGAAGTGGGTGGCGCACGCGCAGCTCGACGACGTAGTCGACGTGACCGCCGAGGAGGCGCTGGATGGAATATGGGCCGTCGCGCGGTCGGACGGGATACTCATCGGGCCCAGCTCGGGGGCCATCGCGGCGGCTGTGCGCAAGATGGACCTGAAGGGGACGGTGGCGGTCGTGATGCCAGACAACGGGCTCAAGTACCAGGAGTTCCTGGGATCCGCCGGGCGGGACGCTCCGTAGACATCAGAGCTCTGACCCACGGACCGCGCGACGATGCCGTGGGCGGGACGTCCGGCGTGGGATAAATGTAGATATGGATCCACTCTCGATAATTCTGCGTGTCTGAGTCCAGGTCCGGCGTCGTCAGGCTATCCACGGGGGTCCGCGGATTGGACGCGTTGCTCGCAGGAGGGATCCCAGAGGG
>CAYFJD010000153.1:0-1795 GCA_964343285.1 uncultured Nitrososphaerales archaeon | reverse complement strand
GTCCTCCAGGGATCCCGGGGAGAAGTGGCGGCCCTCAAATATTATGTCCTCGTAGGCCTCGTCGCTCACTATCCTCAAGCCCCTATCCCTCGCAAACTCGTAGAGCTCCTCGAGCTCGCCGCGGCGGAATACCTTGGCCGTGGGGTTTGCCGGCGAGTTGACGACTATCGCCCTCGTCCTCCCGCCCACCTTCCTTCTTATCTCGTCCAGGTCGAGCGAGAAGTCCTCGGCGAGCCTGTACCTCACCGGCCGCCCGCCGGCCAGGATGACCGGCTCCGAGTAGAAGTAGCCAGGATCCGGCACCAGGACCTCCCCTCCCCTGCTCAGGATCGCCTGGAAGACGGCCGCGAGCGCGTACTTCGAGGGCATGAAGGCCGTCTCCTCCGCGTCCGCCCTTATCCCGTTGATCCTGTTCACCTTCCTCGCGATCGCCTCCCTGACCTCCCTGGTGCCGAGCGCCTCCACGTAATGCGTCCGGCCCTCCAGCATCGCGCGGTGGGCCGCCTCTACGATCTCGGGGGGAGTCGGGAAGTAGGGCTCGCCGGGCGCCAGCGAGTAGACCTCGATCCCCCTCGACTTCATCTCTATGACCCTATACATCATGCCCAGGGTAGGGGACTCAGGTATCCTCCTGAGGGACATCGAAGCGCATGGGATCCGCCGCCTTTTAACGGTTGAAGGCGTCCCTGAAGTACGGTATCACGTGCTCCCCTATGCCGCGGACCGCCTCGATGTAGTCCCTTCCGAGGGGCCCCCCTACGGATATGTTGGTCGCGCCCCTCTCCACGAGTTCCTCGAAGCCGTCTATCACCTCGTCGGCCTTCCCCTTTATGACCAGGTCCAGCATCTTGTCCGTGACAGCCCGCGCGGCGCCCTCGTAGTCCCCGAGCTTGAGCCTCTCCGCCACGGGCTCCACGTCCTCCCTCGTTATGCCTATCCTGAGGAGCATCTCGGGATCAAGGTAGGGAACGAAGTACGACACGACCTTCCTGATCGCGGCCTCGTCCACGTCGCCGTCCGGCGCGTAGTAGACCCAGGCGAACGCTACGCGGTCGACCTCCGATGGGTCCCTCCCGGCGCGCTTGGCCCCAGCTATTATGTAGCCCACAGGTATGTCGAAGGCCTCGGGCGGGGTGGCCATGGGCATGCTGCCGTCCCCGATCTCGCCGGAGAGCTCGCACAGCTCCCTACCGAAGCACATTATGTAAATGGGTATCCTCCTCGCTGGGGGAGGGAACCTCAGGTAGGCATCCTCCGTCCAGCGGTGATACCTTCCGGCGTACCTGGCGCGCCCTCCCTCGAGCAGCCTCCTGACCAGCTCGACGGATTCCCGCGTCAGCCCGACCACGTCCAGGTCCCCCAGGCCTATCCACTCGTACATTGCCTGCGTGTGGGCTCCGGTCCCTATTATGGCCCTGCCGCCCGAGAACTCGTCCAGGGTGACCGCGAACGTGGCCACCTCCGAGGGGTTGACGGTGAAGGGCACAGCCATGTACCCTATCTTTATCCTCTTGGTGACGGCCGCGACGGCCACGGACCTGACCCATGAGTTGGGCATGAATATGTCGTGCGAGAACCAGCACTCGTCGAAGCCGAGGGCCTCCGCCTCCTTGCACGCGCGCTGGTAGAGGTGCGTGGGCCCCAGGTTTCCCAGGAGCCTAAGCGCGAACCTGACCACGGCGATATATCTTCCAGGGGCCTCCTTTTAAGCGGTCCGATTGCGCCGTGGGATATTGGACGGATAAGGCCCGGTAACGATTAAGGCGCGGACCGCCCCCACCAATTCTCCATGTAC
>CAYFJD010000152.1:0-1816 GCA_964343285.1 uncultured Nitrososphaerales archaeon | reverse complement strand
AGGATCGGGGAGGAGTACTCGAGCGCGTACTTGGCGAAGAAGTAGCCCAGCGAGCTGCTCACCGTGTAGGCGGAGAGGAGGATCGGCAGCCTGGCGCGCACGCGCCGCGGCGGAAAGGGAGCGATTTAAGGACCCCACGGAAGGGGCGGGGGTCGGCTACGTCCCGGCGACGCGCACGCCCAGGGCCCTCGCGACGGATCCGTCGAGCGAGCGGAGGAGGTCCCTGTTCCCCACCATGTGGTAGTAGCTCGTGAGGCCCCCGGCGCCCATCGCCAGCTGGAGCTCCTCGACCAGGGCTATCGTCAGGTTCTCGTAGCGCTCCCTGCGGGCCAGGTAGCCCATCCCCTTGATCCTGCGCTCCAGCAGCTCGTACGCCTCCACGGGCTCAACGAGGTCGGCGCCCAGGGCGGCGAGCTTGTAGACGTCGACCCCGCTCGAGAAACGCCCGACGGCGACCAGCGTCATCCTCTCCCTGATGCCCATCAGGTTCGCGTCGCGGTCGAGCCTCGAGATGGATTCCTCCAACCACTCCGACCCTCCCAGGCTCTCGTCCACTATCAGCGTGCCCGGCCGCGGCTCCAGGTCGGGGCCCGGGGGCACCCGGAGGTGGTCGGCGGCGCCTATGCAGTTGGAGGCGTTCCTGCACTTCTCGCCGTCGACGGGGGCCCCCAGGGCCTCGGCGGCGGCCACCGCGGCCGGATCCCTGCCGGGGATCACCAAGGGCAGGTCGAACTTGCCCGCGTGCGTGCGCACCGAGACGTCTATGTCCTCTCTGTAGGGATCGACGGGCGGATGGGTGACTTGCGCGGCCTCTATCCTGAGGAGGTCCAGGGGCCTCCTGGCTGGATACGTGTAGCCGGGTATTATGCCGCCCATCCCGGTTATGTGCACGGAGCCCTCCTCGTACATCTCGCGGTATAGTATTGGCTCGTAGTCCTGGTACCACGCGACCTCCCCGCCCTCGACCAGCTCGACCCCTATGGCGTTCGCCACGTCCTCGTCCGCGTAGTGCAGCTCGAGCAGGTCGCGGCGCCCCCGTATATCCGAGAGGCTCTTGGCGCCCAACGCCCTCAATATCGCGCGCAGGCCGCGCCCCATCCCCTCCAGGTACTTCAACAGCGCCTTGGCGCTGGCCTCGACGTCCAGGCGCCAGGTCGGGAGCGCCAGGCTGGTCAGGTAGACCGGGCAGCTGCCCGTGTTGCAGGAATGGCACATCGTGCAGCCGAAGGCCAGGAGGGCGGCGGTGCCTATGTTCGCCATGTCGGCGCCCAGCGCCACCAGCTTCGCGACGTCCATCGGGCTGTAAACGAGGCCTCCCCCTATCACGAGGAAATTGTCCCTCGCGCCGTTGTCCCTAAGCCACCTGTCTGACACGGGGATCGCGTAATCTATCGGAATGCCCAGGTGATCCCTTATGGCGGAGGGGGCGGCGCCTGTCCCGGCCCCGGCCCCATCTATTATAATTCCGTTGGCGGTCGACCTCGCGACCCCCACCGCGACGTACATTATCTTGTTCACGGCCGCGACCTTGACCAAGACCGGCTTGCCCGAGAGGTCCCTCAGCGCCTTCACCCTCTGCGCGAGGTCCTCTATCGAATATATATCGTGGTGGGGGGCCGGCGACAGGGCGTCCTTCCCTATCGGTATCTTCCTGAGCTCCGATATCACCTCGGTGACCTTCGATCCAGGCAGATGGCCCCCTATGCCCGGCTTCGCGCCCTGTCCTATCTTCAGGTTCACGGCTACCCCCGACCTGAGGAGCTCGAGGTCCATCCCGAACCTCGCCGAGGCCCACTGGACCACTATGTTCCTGTAC
>CAYFJD010000151.1:0-1835 GCA_964343285.1 uncultured Nitrososphaerales archaeon | reverse complement strand
GTGATCCACGGCGGCGCCAGGTTCGCCGTGACCGCGCCGGCCGCCGCCTCTGCCTGCAGGGAGGAGAACCCCAGGATGTTGAGGATCGCTCGCGACTTCCTGATCTCCGATCACGGCTACTTCCTCATCACGGACGCCACGACCGACGAGTACTTGGAGAAATTCTTCTCCGCCGCCGGGAGACTTGGGATCCGCGCGGTCCACTCGGACCTCCCGAGGATCGACGGCCTCCGCCCCGGGGCGGTGCGCGGCGCCCTCGAGACGTCCGACGCGCTCATCGACCTCCAGGAGTTCCTCCTCCACCTGATATGGCGCGCGGTGGAGGAGGGCGTCGAGTACATCAACTCGGCATCGGTTGAGTCCGCCAAGCCCGTCGGGGACCACGAGTGGGAGCTGTCGATCAGGAGGGGGAACTCGTCCCGCGTCCTCCGCGGCGCCCTAGTGCTCGCAGCCGGCCATGGGATACCGGGATTCCTCCGCGGCCCCATGGGGTTATCCCCATCCGAGATACCGAATCTCGGCGTGGCCCGCGGATCCCACGTGCTCATTGGGCTCAGAACTCCCACCGTCCTCCAGATCCTGCACGAGCCGGGGACCGGCGACCTGTTCGCCCCCTTCCGCGGCGGCACGTTCGTGGGTCCCACGCTCGTGCCCGGGGGCGACCCCGACTCGATATCATCCGAGGAGATATCAGCGCTACTCTCCTCCGCCTCGAGGGTCCTCGATGTCTCGATGGACGACGTCATCGGCTGGACCTCCACCGGTAGGCTCATCTTCGACCCCTCGATCTCCTCCGCGGCTCCGGACCTGGTCGCGGACGTGCACGGCGCGATAATCGCCTACAGCTCCAACATGACCTGCGGAAGGAGGACCGCCGAGGCGGCGGCCAACGCGGCGTCGGCGGTCCTCGGCCTCAGGGCGCGGGGCCGCCTCGACGACCTCGTCATCGAGCGCGAGGGACCTACGGTGAAGTCGGCGAGATGATCGCGATAGTCTATTCGACCCGGGATCCGGCGGGAAGGGGCGCCGCCTCCGCGCTGGCGTCCATTGCCGATTGGTCGCCCTCGAGCTGCCCCGCGGCTGTCCAGTGCCTCGAGTCCCGGGACCTGGGGGCGCGCCTCGCCGGCTTCGCGGAGGACTCGATATACATGGACTTCCTGGACGAGGTATTCCCGGACGTCGACGCCTACCTCGTCCTCTCGCGCCACAGCTCGAAGAGCGGCAGGCCGAGCCTGACGGTCCACACGCCCGGCAACTACGGACCGGCCGAGTTCGGCGGCCGCCCTAGGGAGCTCGCGTGGAGCAACCCGAGGCTCGAGGGCGCGCTCCTGAGGAGCTACGCGCGCTCGGCGCGCGGGAGGGGGCTCCTCGGGCGCTACTGGATAGGACTGGAGGCGACCCATCACGGGCCGACCGCGCTCTCGAGGCCTATAACTTTTATCGAGATAGGGAGCACCGAGGCGGAGTGGTCGGACCCGCTGGCCCAGGAGGCCATGGCGGAGGCCGTCCTGGAAGCCCTGAGGTCCCCTCCCCCGAGCTGCCGTCAGGTCGCGGGGTTCGGCGGCACCCATTACCCCGAGAGGCACACGAGGCTGGTCCTAGAGGGCGACGCCTGCTATGGGCACATACTGGCGAAGTACGCCCTCGAGGACCCGGATCCCGACGTCGTGTCCCAGGCGATGGATCGCAACCACGGCGGCATATCCGCCGTGGTCGTGGAGAAGAAGTCGATCGGCGCCCCCGCCAGGGAGTTGATAATGGAAATCGCCAAAAAGAGGAATATTCCAGTAATTATTATATAGCAATTCCGAAGATTGTGCAAAATACAATCTCTC
>CAYFJD010000150.1:0-1909 GCA_964343285.1 uncultured Nitrososphaerales archaeon | reverse complement strand
ATCTACAGGTCCGGGGTCGCGCGCCCGGGGTCCACCGGGGTGGAGGACCTCGTGGTGCACGCGGCCTCCAGGATATTCCTGAACAATTACATAAGGAACATACAGGTGTCGTGGCCGAAGCTCGGCCCGAAGTTCTCCCAGGTCCTGCTGGAGGCGGGCGCGAACGACATGGGCGGCACCCTGATGGAGGAGAACATATCGAGGTCCGCCGGCGCCGCCTACGGCGAGTACATGAGCCCGGACGAGATGATCCGCCTGATAAGGGACGCCGGGAGGAGGCCCGCCCAGAGGGACACCCTATATAATATTATAAGGTATTACGACTGATGTCGCCAGAGGTAATAGGTGGCGAGCCCCTTCGCCAGCAGCGTGCCGTCCTGCGTGACGTCCACCTCCGCCACCGCTATCCTCGTCCCAGCGTGGACCACGCGCCCCTCGGCCCTCACCGTGCCGCCCCTGGACGGCCTCAGGTAGTTGACCTTGAGCTCTATCGTCGCCATGCGCCTAGCCTCCCCGACGAGGGAGGCGACAGCCCTCGCGGCCGCGGAGTCTACGAGGCTTGCCAGGACCCCGCCGTGGACGAGCCCCATCGCGTTCATGTGCTTGTCAGGGTCCACGTCTATCGCGACCACGACCCTGCCCCTCTCCCTGCTCTCCTCCCTTATTCCGAGGAGCTTCGGATAGGGGGCATCCTCGACGGCCGGCACGTCCGCGGTGCGCGCCCTCTCTAATTAATCGTTTACCGATCCTCCGCCGTCCCAGCCGAGGAACCTGTCGAGCGTCCCGCCCAGGATGCCCGAGAGGCGCCTGAAGTCCTCCTCCAGCACGCCGAGCTGTTCCCTGTTGTAGAGCGCGGCCGCGGGGTGAAGCGTCGGGAAGACGGTGACCTCCAGCCCCGAGATCCTGGCCTTCGCCGGCCTCCCCCTGACGCTGTTTATGCTGATGGGCCTCGAGCCGGGGCCGGCCAAGAGCGCGGTCGCCGCGTGCCTTCCGAGGGCAACTATTATCCTCGGCCTCAGTATCCTCACCTGGGCCTCCAGGTACCTCCAACAGGCCGCGACCTCCTCGGGTTCCGGCTCCCTGTTGCCCGGGGGCCTGCACTTGACCACGTTCGTTATGAAGACGTCCTCCCTCCTGAGCCCGAGGACCCTCGTTATGAGGTCCGTCAGCAGCTGCCCCGCCGCCCCCACGAAGGGCCTCCCCTGTTCGTCCTCGTTCCTCCCCGGGGCCTCCCCGACGAACATGACGCCGCTCCTCCCGGTGCCCTCGCCGGGGACCGGGTTCCTGCGCGATAGGTGCAGGGGGCAGGCGCGACAGGCCCTGACCGCGTCGGCGACTTCCTCGAGCGTCTCCACGCGGCGCCCCACCCCCTCCCGACGGAAATCGGTTGCGGCCTCCTCTGCTTAAATACCTCCTGCGCGCACAATCCTCGTGCGCCGTCGCGCGGTGAGCGAGGTGATGGCGGCGCTCATATTGATAGTGATAGCGGTCAGCATCGGCACAATCCTCGTGTCGTGGGCGAGCTCCTACAGCTCGACGGTGCTCGGCGGCATGGCGTCGGACATCTACAGGGCTCAGGCGGCGCTCCGCCAGTACCCCGTGATAGAGTACGCGGCCGCGAGCCCGACCAACCTGACCCTCATGGTCTCGGACGAGGGCCAGCTCCCCGTGACGGTGGTCGGCATCATCGTGTCGAACGCGACCTCCCAGATGTACTACGGCAGCTTCAACGTGGGGGGTTCCCCCGTCGCGGTCAGCTCCGTCCAGATACAGCCGGACGAGGTCGTGGAGATAAGCCTGAACCCCGGGGGGTTCATGGTCCCCGGTGAGTCCTACTCGGTCACCGTGCTCACATCGAGCGGCGCCAGGGCGTCCACGGTCGTGGGGGTGGGATCGTGAGGAGGCGCGC
>CAYFJD010000149.1:0-1910 GCA_964343285.1 uncultured Nitrososphaerales archaeon | reverse complement strand
CCCTCCCCATCACCCTGTCGGCCTCGAACGGATGGCCGACGCTCTCGTGCGCCATTATGCCGCTGATCTCCGGGCCCACTATGACGTTCCTGACGTCCGACAGGTCCTCCGGCTCGGCCCTCCTCAGGACCTCCAGCAGGTCCCCCGACTCGCGCGCTATCCTGCCGGGGAAGTCCATGCGGGAGACGAGCTCCCACCCCCCTGATCCGCCGAGCTCCACGGTCCTCTGCACAACCCTCAGGCCGTCTCTGGCCGTCAGCAGCGCGAACGCGAAGACCCTGGGGACGCGCGAGGTGATCCTGGAGCCGTCGCTCGTCCTCAGGTACTTCTCCTCCACCGACACGCTCAGCGAGATCCACCTCCCCGCGATCCCCTCGCCCGCGGAGGAGGCGGCGGAGTCCATGGACCTGGCGCCCTCGAGCAGCTCCCTGGCGTCCACGTCCTCCAGCTTCCTGGCCTCCGAGGCCCTCCACGCGGCTATCGTGGGGTCCTCCCTCGAGAGCCCCTCCACCCCTCCCAGGCGGGAGGAGGACCTGGCCGCGCGGACCAGCGACCCCACGAGGTCCCTCACGGAGCCTGGGTCCAGCCTGTTCGTCGACCCGAACGCCATGGAGCGCCCCACGAGCACGCGGACCCCGATGCCAGTGGAGCTGAAGGACGCGGGCGGGTCGACGGACCCGTTCTTGAGCGCCACCCTGCGCCCCCAGTCCGAGCGAACCCTGGCGTCGGCGTAGTCCGCGCCGAGCCTGAGCGCCTCGTCCACCGCCACGTCGGCCAGATCGTACAGGCTCGCGTCCATCGCCCGCTCTAGGAGGGGGCGCAATAAAACGCTTCAGAGGCCGCGCTGGTCAGGAGGGCGGGGGAGCCCCGCGGCGGCCCAGCAGGACCGCGGCGGCGGCCAACAAGCCGGCCGCCACGACTGCCACCGTGAGGTAGAGGGGGACCCAGCTCGCCCTCCACCTGGCTATGAGCAGCTGGGGCGAGTCGACGACGAGCGGGAAGGAGGATGACGCGGACTGGCTGGTGCCGGTCCAGCCGGCGAACACGTACTCGACGGGGAACCTGAGTATGGTCGTCGGCCTCACGCTCACTATGTCGACGGAGCCCTCCGGGAACAGGCCGGATCCGTTGGCCACGCCGTAGGAGGTCAGCACGGTGACCTGGTAGTACACCTGGTAGTACGCGATGACCGTCGCCGGGGACGTGAGGTTCACCTGCACCGAAGTGGACGTGCCGTTCGGGGTCGACTCGAAGCGGGCGGTCACCCCCTGCGACGGGGCGGACTCCGAGGGGAACTCGACCACGTACTGGCCCGGGGGGAGCGATACCGTCCCCGCGCCGCCTGGTCCCGTCGTCAGCGCCGCCACCTCGGAACCCCCGCTGAGCACGCGGACCGAGATGCCCTGGATGGGCCTCCCCATGCCGCTGAGGGCCTGCACCGTGAGGTTGACCGGGACGTACGAGTAGTTGAAGCGCGCGGAGGCCCCCAGCTGCCCGGAGGACGCCACGATGTACCACGAGGCGTCCGAGGGGAAGGACGGCAGCGGGATCACCGCGTAGAAGCCGCCCGCCGGTATTGTGGCGTTGGCCGAGAAGCCGGGCCCCACGACCGTCACGTTGACGGGCGCCCAGGGCGAAACCAGGTCGCCGGAGGCGTCCTCCAGGTACAGGTACAGCAGCGGCTGGGCGCCGATCATGGGCTGCGGGGGGACCACTGACGCCTCCAGGTAGGGCTGGACCGGGGCGACCCCCGATAGGGAGCTCACCACCATGGAGGCCGGCTGGACGCCCTCCGCGAGGGCCACCATCGTCAGGGAGCCGGAGCCCGTTACGGTCACGTTGAAGGGCGCCTCGGACCGGCCGGCGGGCACCTCCACCTCGATGGGGGGAGGGAGGGGGCCGACGTACCC
>CAYFJD010000148.1:0-1922 GCA_964343285.1 uncultured Nitrososphaerales archaeon | reverse complement strand
TTTCCTTCGGGAAGCCGCCGAGTCGCCTTTATTACGCGGCCGCGCCGATTTCGAAGCCGTGGACGTCGTGCGGGAGCTCAAGAGGGCCCTCGGAGAGGGGCGCGTGCTCACGAGGAAGGAGGACCTCCTGCCCTACACCAGGGACGCCTCCTACTTCGAGGGCCCCCTCCCCCTGGCGGCAGTGGTCCCGGCGAGCGTCGAGGAGGCCGCTGAGGTCCTCAGGATAACGAACGACGCCGACGTCCCCGTGGTCGTGCGGGGCGGCGGCACCTCCGTGACCGGGTCCTCGATACCCGTGGAGGGCAGCATAGTCGTCAGCACCTACGGGCTGGGATCGATAGAGGAGGTGAGGCCGGAGGACGGATACGTCGTGGCCGGGGCCGGCGTGAGGCTCGGGGAGCTGGACGAGGCACTCTCGCGCATCGGCTTCATGTACCCGCCCGATCCGTCCAGCTCGTCCGCCGCGACCGTCGGGGGTTCGATAGCGACGAACGCGGGCGGGCTCAGGGGGGTCTCCTACGGGAACACGAGGTGCTGGGTCCTGGGGCTCCAGGTGGTCCTCCCGGGCGGGAGGGTCGAGTGGGTCGGCGGGAGGACGCTGAAGAGGTCCGCCGGCTACGACCTCGTCTCCCTCTTCATAGGCAGCGAGGGGACCCTGGGGCTCATAGCTAGGGCGGTCCTCAGGATAGCGCCGAGGCCCGAGGCCGTGGGCAGGGCCGTCGCCTACTACAGGGACCTGGAGGGGGCGGTCCGCTCGGTGGCGGAGCTCAAGAGGAGGGGGCTCCCGATACTGACGGCGGAGTTCATGGACGGGCCCTCCCTCGCGGCCGTGAGGGACTCCTTCGGCGTCCGCGTGCCGCCCGGGGCGGAGTACATGCTGATGGTGGACGTCGCGTCCACCAGGGAGTCGGTGTCCAGGCACCTTGAGGAGGTCTCCTCCGTCCTCTCCTCCGCCTCCCCCGTCCACCTGGAGACCACCGCCGACCCGGCGCGCATGGAGGAGCTGACGCGCGCCAGGAGGGGGCTCTACCCGGCGCTCCTGGGCAGGAGGTCGCCGGGGCAGCTCGTGGTGAGCATGGACGTCGTCGTGCCCCCCTCCGAGCTCCCGGGCGCCATGGAGGAGGTCAGGTCCGCCTCGAGGTCTGCGGGGTTCGAGGCCGTGATCGCCGGGCACGTCGGCGACGGGAACTTCCACCCGACGATCTACGTCAACCAGGGGGAGCTGGACCGCGCCAGGGAACTGATACTCGAGATCGGCAGGATAGCGCTGAGGCGCGGCGGCAGCGCGTCCGCGGAGCACGGGATAGGGCTGGAGAAGGTGGACCTCCTGGGGGAGGAGCTAGGCCCCTGGGTCGGCGCCATGAGGGCGCTGAAGGCCGCCCTGGACCCGAAGTGGATAATGAACCGCGGCAAGTTGTTCCCGGTGGTTCGCCGATGTCGGATCCCCTGTCGTCCGCCGCCAGGTGCGCGCTCTGCGGCTTCTGCCAGGCCGTCTGCCCGACGCTCGCCGTCACTGGCCTGGAGTCATACGGGCCCAGGGGGAGGATCCTGGTGGCCGGCGCCCTGGCGAGGGGGGAGCTCCGTGGCCCCTCCCTCGACGCGTTCTACGCGTGCCTGGGGTGCAGGGCCTGCTACTACGCGTGCCCGGCCGGCCTCGACGCGTGGGAGGTCAGCAGGGAGGTGAGGCGCATGGACCCCGGGCGCGGGGGCCCCCTCGCCTCCGCGATATCGTCCGCGGCGTCCGGGCTGGGCGACCCGCTGGGCCTCGGGCCGCGCGAGCTCTCCAGGTGGGCCGAGGGCCTGGGGATACCGACTCCTGGGGACGCGCCCGGTCGCCCCCTCCTCGTCACGGGTCACATGTACCAGCTCGCCCCCTACATACTCGGCCTCTCGGCGCTCAGGGGGTCAGTGGGGGAGGGCCC
>CAYFJD010000147.1:0-1967 GCA_964343285.1 uncultured Nitrososphaerales archaeon | reverse complement strand
CCATCGACGTCCAGTTTCACAACCGGTCCAGGCATCCCTACCTGGCCACTATCCCCCACCCGACCAGCCCCTGGTATATCAGTTGCGCCGCGAACCCTGCTATTATTATGCTCAGGAGCCTGCTGAGGGCCCTTATCCCGTTCCTGCCCAACAGGCGCGCTATGGTGCGCGAGAACCTCATTATGAGCGTGGTGAGCGCGATGACTATCAGGAGGGAGAGCAGGAGATCCGGCAACGGCTTCGTGTCGGACATTATTATGAGGGTGGCCGCGGTCCCGGGGCCGACGAGCAAGGGGGAGGCGAGCGGCACGACGGCCGCCTCCTCGGGGTCCAGCGAGAGCGACCTGGATCCCTCACCCATTATATCGACCGCCAGCACCATCAGGAGGACCCCTCCTCCCAGCATGAAGCTGTAGATGCTGACGCCGAAGAGCTGCAGGAGCGGGGCCCCCGCGAGCGCGAAGAAGACCAGGAGGACCGTCATGGCTGCCACGACCGTGGTCCACAGGCGCACGCGCTCCTCCTCGTCCGCCTTCTCCTCGAAGTAGAGGTAGAAGGGGAGGGCCGCTATGGGGTCCATGACCGCGAAGAGCTGCACGCTCATCACGACGACATCCAAGGGGTTTACGCCGCCGGACAGGGCACGCGGCCCCCTGAGGAACAAGTCCAGGACTATGAGGGCCGCCAGGAACATTATGAGCTCCAGGTACCTCGAGCTGCTCACGAACTTCCTCTTGGCGCTCATGGCCCGCGCGCCCTCAGCGTCGCCCACTCCCTCCGCGCAATATATGGATAATCCCCCCATAGCCCCCTCCACCTGGACACGAAGTCCAAGGTCCTCCTGTCGTGCGGGTATCCGGATCCGAGCGATCCGTAGCGCGCGGCGTACCTCGAGATCGCGTCGTCCCTGGCGACCTTGGCGGCTATGCTCGCCGCCCCCACCACCGCGTACGTCGAGTCCGCGCGGTGCGCGGCGAATATCCTCGTTGCGCACCCGGCCGACCTGACGAGGCCCTCGACCAGGGCGCCGAACCTCCGGGGGCGCGGATCCGGCGCGTCGGCTATCGCCACGTCCGGCCTCAACCGGCAGATCAGCTTCGCGAACGCTGTCGCCTCCAACAGGTTGAGGTTCCCTCCCCTGGCCCTGGTGGAGGCGTCGACCGTCCAGTGGGGCACCAGGATCACCTGGACTTCGGCCAGCCTCCTTATCTCGACCGAGAGGCGCCTCCTGGCCCCGGGGGACAGCTCCTTGGAATCCCTCACCCCCATCCTCAGCAGCTCGGCCTGATCCTCCGCCCTCACGGCCGCCGCCGCCACCGCGAGCGGCCCCAGGAGGCTCCCCCTCCCGGCCTCGTCGAGCCCCGCGATCCTCATGGCCCAGGAGGATACTCGCGATCTCCTCCGCCAGCCTATCCCTGTTCTCCTCGGTGACCTCTATGAGGACTCCCTCGGGGTGCCTCGCGAAGGATCTCATGAGCGGGTCGCCCATCGAGCGGTGGACCACCACTATCGCCTTCGCGCTCGACTCCAGCACCTTGGCAACGCTCCTCCTGAAGGACGGGCTCAGGAGCTCCATGGGGCCTATCTCGTCGCACAGGACCACCTGCGCGCTCGCCAGCGCCCTCTCTATTATCCTGGGGACGAACTCCTCTATCCCTTTGACGTTGACGCGGTACTTCCCCACCCTAGGCCCCTGCCCCGACACGTCCGCCAGGACCTCGCGCTCCCCGGTGGAGAAGTCGACGAGCTCGAACCCCCTCCTGGCGGCGCCCTCCCTCAGCTCCCTCGAGTAGAACCCGTCCACGGCGATCCCCCTGGACCTCAGCAGCTTGGCGGCCGCCACCGCGACCGTCGTCTTCCCGACCCCCGGCCTCCCGGTCAGCGCCACGATCCTCCTGTGCACGCGTTAATGCCGGCGGACGTGGATAATAACCTACCCCCGACGCCGGACGGCTCGCCGCTCCCCC
>CAYFJD010000146.1:0-1989 GCA_964343285.1 uncultured Nitrososphaerales archaeon | reverse complement strand
CCCCACCTTGAGCGCCCTCGCGAGCCTCAGCCCGTTCCCCAGGAGCTCGTCTATGAACTTCAGGGCCGCGGGGTCCCTCAGCCTTCCCTCCTCGTCGAACTTCGACTCCGCGGACCCCACGACCACCTCCGGGTAGGTGACGACCAGCGCCCCAAGGGACGCGAGTATCTGCCTCAGGTGCTCCTGGGCCCTTATCCCGCCGAGCATCCCCGTGGAGGCCGACATTATCGCCACGGGCTTCCACTCGAACGGGTTCCCCTTGCGCGGCCTCGAAACCCAGTCTATCGCGTTCTTGAGGGCGCCCGACGTGCTGTGGTTGTACTCGGGCGTCGATATGACGACCAGGTCCGCCTCCGCTATCGAGGCCTTCAGCTCCACGACCGCCCCCGGCGGGTTCGAGATCTCGTCCTCGTTCAGCACCGGTATTCCGCCTATGTCCGCGATCCTCCAGCTCACCCCCTCCGGGAGCCTCCTCAGGGCGTTCAGCAGGAGCATCGTGTTGTAGGATCCCCTCCTGAGGCTCCCCGATATCCCCAGGACCCTCAGGCCCTCGTACCACTCGGCCATCGGGCGCTATCGCGTCGTTATAGTATTTCAACGATTCCGTTGTCCCCGCTCCCGGATGAAAAAACATTACTTGAAATAAATAGATGCGCGGGGCCGCGGGCGAATCCCCCGGCGGGCTCAACGTAATTAAGGGGGTCGCGGCCCAGGAAGCGACGTGGACCTGCTGTTCGGCCACATATCCGACACCCACCTGGGGGCCGCGCCCTACGGGAGGCCCGAGAGGGAGGACGACTTCTACGACGCGTTCGACGAGGCGCTCGACGTCCTGCTGAGGGAGGGCGTCCGCTTCATAGTGCACTCGGGGGACATATTCGACGCCCCCCGCCCCCCGGGGACAGCGCTCAACCGCATGGCGAGGAGGCTCAGGGACCTGAGGGACCGCGGCGTCAGGCTGTACTTCGTGCTGGGCGAGCACGACATCAGCAGGATGAGGGAGACGCCCTCCCCCCTCGTCTACGACACGCTGGGGCTCGCGGTGGAGCTGGGGAGGCCCGGCCAGGACGGGATGCGCGCCCCCGTCCTCGAGGACGGGGAGGTCGAGATAATCGGGCTCCACAAGAGGAGGAAGGTCGAGGCCGAGAAGCTGAAGGAGGAGCTGAGGCGCATAGGCTCCGCTCAGCCCAGGGGCCGCTTCAGGATCCTCGTCCTCCACCAGGGGATATACGAGGTCGATAGATACGCGTCCGAGATCTCGGCCCTGGACCTCCCGAGGAACTTCAACTACTACGCGATGGGCCACCTGCACGACATGTACGAGCGCAGGTTCGAGTTCCTCGGCGGCCCCCTCTGCTACCCCGGTTCCACGGAGCTGACGCTGAACGAGGGGATAAGGGAGAAGGAGAAGGGCGTCTGCCTAGTGGACGCGTCGGGGGACGAGCCGAACGCGCAGTGGATAAAGCTGAGGGGGACGAGGCCCCACATCAGGCGCTCGGTCAGGTACGAGGACCTGGAGGGGTTCGTCTCCAGGCTCATCGAGGAGGTCCGCGGGCTGCCGGAGAAGCCGATGCTCCACGTGGTCGTGGAGGGGGAGGGGGAGCTGAGGAACGAGGTGATAAACGGCGCCCTCAGGAGGCTGGAGGGGTTCGTCCTCTACTACCAATGGGAGAAGAGGGAGGCCAGGGGGCCGGAGCCGGCGGTGAGGGAGAGGCCGGAGGACCTCAGGGGGAAGATGAGGGAGATAGCGGCCGACGTCCTGGGGGACGAGAAGCTCGCGTCCTTCGCCCTCGACGAGCTTCTCCCCCTCCTGAGGGAGGGCGACGCCGAGGCCGCGGCCGAGGCGCTCTACAGGGCGTTCAAGGAGGGCAGGTTCGATTGATAGAGAGGGTGGTGGCGCATAACTTCCTCTCCCACAGGGACACGTCCCTCGAGCTCGAGGAGGGCGTCAACGTCTTCGTGGGGCCGAACGGCGCCGGGAAGTCCTCC
>CAYFJD010000145.1:0-2006 GCA_964343285.1 uncultured Nitrososphaerales archaeon | reverse complement strand
GGGCGGTGGTCCTCACGATGAGGGGGCTCGTCAACGTCCAGGGGGTGGGCGACATGGGCGCGTGCCCCGGCCTGGAGTGCTGGGACGAGCGCCACAGGTCGGCGGCGGAGGGGCGCTGGGGCCCGCTGCCGCGCGGGGGGATGACGTTCACCGACGCTATATTCAGGGGGGATCCAGGCGTGATCCTGATGACCGACATGAACCCCCTCCACAGCATGCCCAGCCCGCGCGCGGTCGAGAGGGCGCTCGAGGACGCGTTCGTCGTGTGCATGTGCAGCTACCCCAACGAGACGTCGGAGCTGGCGGACGTGATGTTGCCGGTGCCGCTGATGCCCGAGAGGAGCGGCACGGTGACGAACGGCGAGAGGAGGGTGAGGCCCGTCCGCCCCGCCGTCCCGCCCTACGGCTCCTCCAGGCAGGAGTGGGAGATAGCGGTCGAGCTCTCCCGCCTCCTCGGGCGCGGGATCGAGTACTCCTCGGCGGCGGAGATCACGCGGGAGATCGTGGAGCTCGCGCCGGGCTACGGGGGCATCAGGGTGGAGGCGCTCCTGGAGGGCCTCGACCAGTGGGCCGAGAAGGCGCCGCGCGGTGCGAGGTTCGAGGTGGCGGAGGACCCCGGCCCGGTGAGCCAGGCCCCGGACGAGTGGATTTTGGTGGACCTGCGGAGCCCCCAGCACTTCTTGG
Source organism: uncultured Nitrososphaerales archaeon (assembly GCA_964343285.1). Taxonomy (GTDB): domain Archaea; phylum Thermoproteota; class Nitrososphaeria; order Conexivisphaerales; family Conexivisphaeraceae; genus Conexivisphaera. The sequence continues at coordinate 1,322 of CAYFJD010000145.1, read as the reverse complement.
GGGGAGAGCTGACGTGGAGGGTGAGATCCCTCGCCAGGGCGTCGGGCGGACCCGCGGTGCTCATGAACCCCGGCGACGTCGAGGACCTGGGGCTCAGGGGGAGCAGGGTCAGGGTGTGCAGCGCCGCCGGGTGCCTGGAGGCGCCCGTGAGGGAGAGCTCCGTCGTCCCCCGGGGCTTCCTGGGCTACTACCTGAGCAACAGGGGGATGCGCTACAACGATCTGGTGCCGCCCGAGCTCTCCGCGTGCTCCAGGACGCCGCGCTACAAGTACATCCCGGTGAGGCTCTACGCCGGCGGGAGGCAGCTGGGCCCGCCGGCGCGGGGGATCGCGGTCGAGGCCGCGGATCCGGGGGACGTCTGATTTTATATTTTCATGTCAAATTGGCGCGATAATATAAAAAATTTTTAAATAGATTGGGGAGGCGAATGCGATGCGTGAGGATCGGGGCGCCGCCGGGGCCTCCGTCGTGGAGGGGCAAGGTGAAGGACGTCTACGACCTCGGCGACCGCCTCCTCATCGTCTTCACGGACCGCGTCTCCGCGTTCGACTCCGTGCTCCCCGACCCGGTGCCGGGGAAGGGGGTCAGCCTCAACGCAATGTCGGCGCTCCTCCTGGGGATGAGCTCCGGCGTGTACCCGAACCACTTCCTGAGGAAGGTGGACGAGCGCTCGATGGAGGTCGTCAAGGCCTCCAGGATAGACCTGGAGGTCATAGTGCGGGGCTACCTCTACGGCTCCGCCTGGCGCTCCTACTCTGGCGGCAGGAGGGTCGTGTCCGGCGTGGAGCTGCCGCCCGGCCTCAGGATGGCCGACGAGCTGCCGGAGCCCGTGGTCACGCCGACGACGAAGAGCCAGGTGGGGCACGACGAGGAGATAAGCGCCGAGGAGGCGGTGGAGAGGGGGCTGGTCTCGCGGGACGAGTGGAGGGAGCTGGAGGAGGCTAGCCTGAGGCTCTACGAGTTCTACTCGCGCTTCGCGCGCTCGAGGGGGCTGATAATCGCGGACGCCAAGTTCGAGTTCGGGAGGACGCGGGAGGGGCTGATCCAGATAGACGAGCCGCCCACCCACGACTCGGCCCGCATATGGCCGGAGAAGTACTACGAGCCCGGGGCGCCCCAGGAGGATCACTGCCTCGACAAGGAGTTCCTCAGGTCCTACCTGAGGAGGATCGGGTGCGTCACCTGCAGGCTGCACCCGATGGTCGTGGACCAGGTGTCCAGGAGGGCGAGGGGCGCGTACGAGGTGATCTCGGGCGCCTCCAGGGTCGAGGACCTGGGGCTGGTGGGTCTCGAGGAGGTGGTGAGGGCTGCCGGGGGAGAGC
>CAYFJD010000144.1:0-2046 GCA_964343285.1 uncultured Nitrososphaerales archaeon | reverse complement strand
CCCCCATCGATCGCCGCTCCGCCAGCGGCAGAAGGTATAAAAGGAATTCAGAGGAATACGATCGATTGCCGCTATGGTAGCGCTGCTGAAGATCGATAAGGAGGTTTCGCTGGACAAGTTCAGGAAGTTCCTGATAATGAGCACCTGTAAATCGTTCATACCCAAGGAGTACGAGTACGACTCGCTGGTCTTCCCGGAGAGGTACGGGGAGAAAGGAGTCATCTACGTGGAGGCCGCGGATAAATACACGTTGAGCAAGGTCAGGGACATAACGTTCGTGCGCGTGAGGGACGTCCTCGGAATCATATACGAATCCAAGAGCGGCAACACGTACCTGAGGTGGAGGCAGACGCGCGGGAGGATGGGAAGGGTCTCCGGGCAGGCGTCGACGAACGCCCTCGTCAACCTCATAGCGGCCGGCGTCCTCTCTGAGGAGGACGCGAAGAACTTGGAGGCGGCGACCGCGGCAGGGGAGGACGAGAAATCCAAGCTACAGCGAGAACCTTATGGCAGCGCGATCTATCGACTCGAATATGGTCGGGTGCTGGTGGGCGAGGAGCGCTACGTCCTTGATCCTGGAATTGGTGGCCACTGCCAGCGCCAGCTCGTTTATCAATAGGGAGGCCGCCTCCCCGAATATCAGGCCCCCTATGACCCTCTGGGTCTCGCGCTCGACGACTATCTTGATCCAGCCCTTCCTGACGCCCATTATCTGGGCGTACGCGTCGTCGGCGAGGTCGTAGCTCACCACGACGTGCGGGATCCCGGCCTTCTTGGCGGCCGAGGGCGTCACGCCCACGTATGCGGCCTCAGGCTCCGTGAACAGGGACTGGGGTATCGAGCTGAAGTTCACCTCGTAGATTGGATGGCCGTGCAGGATGTTCCACGCGGCGATCGTGGACTCCTTCACCGCGGCGTGGAACAACATGTATTTGCCCGTGATGTCGCCGGTCGCGTAAACTCCCTTCATCCGAGTCTCCATCGTCGGCTCCACCACCACGCGCCCCTTCTCCACGATCCCCATGTGATCGAGGCCCTCCACGTAGGGGACCCTGCCGGTGGCCATCAGGACCTCGTCGCCCACGGCGGTCCCCTTGGAGCCGTCTGGGAGCGAATACTCGACGACCTTCTGGGAGCCGTCGCGGCGTATCTCCGAGACCTTGGCGTTCGTCAGTATCTTGACCCCATGGGCCTCCAGCTCCTTCCTGACCAGCCCGACCACCTCCTCGTCCCACCCGCTGAGTATCTCGGGGAGCATCTCCACTACGGTCACGTCGCTCCCCACGGAGGCCGCCATCAGGGACGCCTCCACGCCCACGTAGCCGCCGCCCACGACCACGAGGGAGCTGGGCATGCTCCTGAAGCCGGTCTTGTACCCGAAGAGCTCCAGCGTCCCTATCGCCAGCTCGGACCCCTTTATCGGGGGCCTGAGGGGAACGGAGCCCTGCGCTATTATCAGGTTCCTCCCGCGCACCTCCTTCCTCCAAGATCCCTCCAGGTCCTCCACGAGGACCCTGTGCCCATCGATCACCCTCGCTATCCCCTTGACGAACTCCAGGTTCTCGTGCTCCTTGATCTCCCTTATGTGCTGGTGGTACCTGATCGTCTGGACGTCGTCCTTGTGCGCGATCGCGTCCTCCCAGAGCGCCCTGAGGGCCGGTGCCCCGGCGTTCCTGCTGCCCACGCTCTCCAGGATCCCCCTGACCTTTTCCATGAGGTATATCGTCATCGCTACGGCCTTCGAGGGTATGCACCCCTCGTAGAGGCAGTTGCCCCCCAGGTTCCCCTTGTCGTCGACCATCAGGACGCGCTTGCCCCCCTTGCTGAGCTCGAAGGCCCCGTGGTATCCGGCCCCGCCGGCCCCCACGATCACCACGTCGTACTCATCGGCCCTCGGGGGGTCGAGGAATTCCTGATCGGTGGGTGGAAACACAGGGTATTTGCCCAGCATGGAATTCGAGCCCAAAGCGATCGGAATTTAAATTTTATCGTGATGAAATCGCGCTGACTAAGTAGAAAAACAAACCTAGGAGGGCGGGACGTCCC
>CAYFJD010000143.1:0-2193 GCA_964343285.1 uncultured Nitrososphaerales archaeon | reverse complement strand
GGCCCTCTGGGCCTGGTACTTCCTCTACCTGTTCACGCACAACGGGCAGTTCGCGGGCCTCATCAGGTTGAACACGGAGGCCTTCCCGACGAGGGTCAGGGCCGCCGGGGCCCTCTGGTCGGGCGCCTTCTGGAGCCTCGGGCAGGCGTCCTGGCCGCTCGTCTTCAGCTCACTCATACCGATTCTGGGGTTCAACCACGCCTGGATATGGGTAGAGATAGTGCCCGAGCTGATTGCAATAATCCTGTTCGCCGCGATAATGAGGAACATACCTCCACAGCGCGAGCTAGAAGAAATAGCTATATAAAATTTTTATTTATTTGAAATATTCTGGAGGTATCTGCGCCAGGTTCGCCTTTATCGCCTCCACGCTCTCCAGGAATCCCTTCCTCTCCTCCTCGGTGAGGGGCAGCTCGAGTATCTTCTCGACGCCCTTCCTTCCCAGCACCACCGGCACGTTGACGGTGATGTCCTTTAGGCCGTACTCGCCGTCCAAGTACACGCTGGCGAAGAAGGTCCTCTTGAGGTCCCTCTTTATGGACTCGGCCATCAGCGCCAGGCCCGCGCCCGGCGCCCAGTTGCTGCTGAACCCCCTGAGCTTTGTCACCTCCGCCCCGGCGTCTATCGTGCTCCTGACGATTTCCTCTATATCCTTCTGCGTCATGATCTGGGCGAGCGGGACGCCCGCGACCGTGGACAGCCTGGGCACGGGGAACATCTTCTCCCCGTGCTGCCCTATTACGACGGGGGTTATCGAGCTGGGGGCGACGCCGAGCTTCTTCGATGCGTAATACGCGAGCCTCCTGGAGTCCAGTATCCCGCTGAACCCTATGACGCGTTCCCTCGGGAACTTGAGCAGCTTGTAGGCCAGATATATCATGGGATCCAGCGGGTTCGTCGTCACGATGACCGTCGAATTGGGGGCGTACTTCTTTATGTTCTCAGCGACCGACTTGATGACCTCCGCGTTCTTTCCCACCAGCTCCTCCCTCGTCATGCCGGGCTTCCTAGGGAAGCCCGCCGTTACTATTACGAGGTCGCTGCCCTCCATGTCCTTGTAGTCGTTGCTCCCCCTGACCCTGACGTCTATCCCCAGCTCCGCCAGCGCGTGTCCGATGTCCAGCGCCTCGCCCTGCGGCAGGTTCGGCACGATATCTATCAGCGTTATGTCGTCGAGCTCCTTGAGGGCCAACATCATGGCCGTGGTGCTTCCAACCCTTCCGCTCCCAACTACGGTGATCATTCAAGCCCGCGCCCACAATCCGCCATATAAAAACGTGCTCCGCCGCGTCGATCTGCAACTATTTATCGCCCTCTGGGCGATTTCTGCGCGCCCATTTTAAACCCCTCGGGGACCTACGCACCGTGGCCCGGCGGCTCAGGAAGAAGATCCTGATCAGGTTGTACGACGCCGACGCGGAGAAGTACGAGTTGCAACACGGCGCGGAGCAGATGCCGAAGGTGAGGGACGCCATCAGGATGGCCCCCCCAAGGTACCCAGTCCTGGACGTCGGGTGCGGCACGGGGCTCCTCCTCAGGGAGCTCAGCATGATGTCCGTGGGCCTGGACATAAGCCGGGGGATGTTGAGGGTGGCCAGCTCCAGGACGAGGGCCGAGCTCGTGCTTGGGGATATGGAGCGCATGCCCTTCAGGTCGGAGTCATTCGCGTCCGTTTACTCGCTGACCTCTGTGCAGCTGGCGGACGACGTGGTGGAGGCCATGTCCGAGATAGCGCGCGTCGCCAAGTGCGGCTCAACGATAATCGTCAGCGCGCACAGGTCCACGGAGGCCTCCAGGAAGCTCGCCAGCGCGGCCGCGATCGCCGGGCTGCGCGTCGTCCAAGAGAAACCGCCGGACGACGTGAACGTCGACCGCATGTTGGTCTGCACGAAGGACCTTCACGATTATCATTAGACATATTTAATAAATAGATTCTCTTATATCGTAGGAGGCCACCCTCAGCCCGCGCTCCCTCAGCCCCTCCCTCAGCTCCTCCTCCTGGGAGTCCATCTCCGCCTCATCGAGCGGATCCTTCACCAGCTCGGCATAGGGCGCGCCCGGCCTCACCACCAGCCTGGAGAGGAAGACGACGTCGTCCTTGCCCAGGTCCATCCCGTCGATGGCGTCCAGCGTCTCCTCCACGTGTTTCCTCCAGAGCCCCCTGCCTCCAGCCCCCACCAGCACTATTATCCC
>CAYFJD010000142.1:0-2201 GCA_964343285.1 uncultured Nitrososphaerales archaeon | reverse complement strand
GCTTAAATCGTCCATCCGCGCGCGGTGGGACGTCTTGAGGGGGAGCAACTACAGGCTCGCGAAGGGGATGCCGTACGTCAGGCGCGAGTACATCCACGGCGCCCCGCAGCCGAAGATATCGAAGTTCACGGTGGGCAACCCGCACGGCGACTACGATACGAGGCTGGCGCTCGTCTCCAGGGAACGCGCGCAGATAAGGCACAACGCGTTGGAGGCGGCCAGGGTCGCGGCCAACAAGACGATAGAGTCGCTGGGCGAGAGCAACTACTACCTCGTGGTCAGGGTCTACCCACACGTCGTCCTGAGGGAGAACAAGATGATAGCCACCGCCGGCGCCGACAGGCTACAGGAGGGCATGAGGAGGGCGTTCGGCAAGCCGGTGGGCCTGGCGGCGCGCGTGGACCAGGGGACGACGATACTCGAGCTTTACGTGAAGCGCGCCAACCTCGAACTCGCGAAGAGGGCCCTGAAGATAGCGTCCAGCAAGCTCCCGGTGAAGACGGAGATAGAGATATCGGAGCTGGAGGGGGCCCAGGCCGGCTGACGCCTTGAGCGGCGCGGCCCCCGAGGGGTCCGGGGACGAGATCAGGGTACGCGTAGATCTAGACGCCGTAGATAGGGCGCTGAGGGAGAGGAGGCCGCGCAGGGCCGGGATAAGCGCGCCGGACGGCCTCCAGTCCGCGGCCCTCGAGGTCCACGACCTCCTGAGGCGCCGGGGAGTAGAGCCGATAATAATACTGGACCCCACGTACGGGTTCTGCGACCTCCAGGATCAGCAGGCCGAGGCGCTGGGGCTGGACCTGGTGTTCAACCTGGGACACTGGTCCCCGGCGGAGCTCTCGAGGAGGACCGTCCTCGTGGACGTGGAGTACGAGATCCCCCAGGACAGGCTCAGGGTCCTCGCGGGGATCGTCGCGGAGGAGGCGAGGCGCCGCGGCTGGAGGGCCGTGGGCCTTCTGGCGGTCGGCAACTACGGGGATGCCAGGAGGGGCCTGGCCGCCCTGCTCAGGGGCTCCGGCCTGGCGGTCCTGCCCGAGGGCGAGGAGGCCATCGGCCCGCTCATGGCCTGGCAGGTGACCGGGTGCATGTTCCCGGGGGCCTGGAGCATCAGGAGGCGCGTCGACGCCTTCGCGCTCCTGGGCTCCAGCGGATTCCACGCGACCGCGGTGAGGCTGGCGACGGGCGTCAGGACCCTGCTCATCGACCCGGAGTCCCTCGAGGTCCGCGACGTCGAGGAGGACGCCGAGCGGATGGCCCGCAGGGCCGCGCTCGCCGTCTACAGGGCGGCGGGGGCCAAGTCCTTCGGAATAGTGGTGGGGGAGAAGAGCGGGCAGAGGTACCTCGAGCTGGCGAGGGCGATCGGCGGTTCCCTGGAGGGGCTGGGGAAGTCGGTGTACTACTATTCGGCCTACGAGATAACCGGCGAGAGGCTGGGCGTGGCCCGCGGGGTGGACGCTTTCATAGTGCTCGCCTGCCCCAGGATAGGGCTGGACTCCGTGGAGTCCGAGCGGCCCGTGCTCTCCTACCCCCAGGCGGTCCAGCTCCTGAACCTGCTCAGGGGAAAAGGTTTGAATATGGACGAGTTCCTCCGCATGCCGCTCTGGGCGTGGATCGGATATGGGAGGAAGCGCTAGGGATCGCGAGGGCAGGGCGACGCCCGGGGAGGGGCTGGCCGTCGTAGAGGAGGCGATCCCCCAGGGGGACTTCTACGTGGACGCGCAGGGGATCATACGCGCCTCGAAGGTCTCGACGTTCGAGCTCAGGGCCCTCCTGAAGGAGCTGAGGGTGAAGGGCGTGCCGATGAGGAGCAGGATCCCGAGGCCCGGCGACTACGTGGTGGGGACCGTGGACGAGGACCTCCCGGAGGACATGTACAGCGTGACGATATACAAGATAAACGGGGAGGAGACGAAGGCCGGGATAACCGCGATACTCCTCGCCGGAAGGGGCCCCCGCGGGGGGAGGGCGCCGGTGGAGCTCAACGACGTGGTGAGGGCCAAGGTCATAGGGATCCTGGACGGCATCGTGTTCGTCGCCTTCGCCGACGAGAAGTGCGGGGTCCTGTGGACCAGGTGCAGCGCGTGCGGGGGGAAGGTGGCGAGGCAGCACGGGGGCTACGTGAAGTGCCTGAGGTGCGGAAACCGGGAGTACCGCAGGCTGGCCCCGGACTTCCTGTCGGTGGAGGCCCTCTCCTGATCCCG
>CAYFJD010000141.1:0-2220 GCA_964343285.1 uncultured Nitrososphaerales archaeon | reverse complement strand
GTCGCCACCCGGAGCCATACATGCGAGGCCGTCAAGGTAAAAAGCCGGGGAACCGGGGCGGAGGCGTGCTGGAGCCTTCGGATCGCGCTGAGATAGGCGTGATAGGCGGTTCCGGCCTCTACTCGTTGGAGGAGCTGGAGGACGTCAGGGAACTAAAGGTCCACACGCCCTACGGCGAACCCAGCGATAACCTGATCTTAGGCTCCTTAGGGGGAAGGAGGGTCGCGTTCCTCCCGCGCCACGGCAGGGGGCACAGGATACCCCCCCACAGGGTGAACTACAGGGCGAACATATGGGCCCTCAAGAGCCTCGGGGTCACGTGGGTGATATCCGTCTCCGCCGTCGGTAGCCTAGTCGAGGAGTACCGCCCGGGGGACCTCGTCATCCCGGATCAGTTCATAGACATGACGAAGCGCAGGGAATACACGTTCTTCGACGGGCCGAGGGTTGCCCACGTGAGCATGGCGGACCCGTTCTGCGAGCACCTGAGGAGGGAGCTGGCGGGCTCCGCGGAGAGGCTGGGCTACAGGGTGCACGGATCCGGGACCTACCTCTGCATAGAGGGTCCGAGGTTCTCCACGAGGGCCGAGAGCAGGCTCTGGAGGTCGTGGGGAGCCCACGTCATAGGGATGACGCTCGTGCCGGAGGTCAACCTGGCGTGCGAGGCACAGATGTGCTACTCGGTGCTAGCCCTCGTGACCGACTACGACGTTTGGTCGGAGACCCCCGTGACGGCTGAGGAGGTGACGACCATAATGGAGAGGAACGTGGAGAAGGCCAGGTCCATCGTGGCGGACGTCGTAAGGAGGCTGCCCGAGGCGCCTGACGCCTCGCTCTGCAGCTGCTGCAGATCGTTGGCCTCGGCGTTATTGTAACATGGCGCCCATAGGCAGATAAATTCGTGGAACAACATTTATATTAGCCCGTGGCAGATAATTGAAACGATAAGCTATGTCCGAGGAAGTTCAGGGACAGCCGGCCGTGGAGGTGGTCGAGGGCGAGATCAGGACGGGGCCCGTCCGCAGCAGCGGCTACGCCCTGAAGCTGAGGAGGGTGACGAACGCGGCCCTGAGGAACATGGTGAAGGAGGGCAAGTTGAGCGCCGAGCGCGTGAACGAGGAGCTCACGAAGCTGAACAGGGTATTGTACTCCTACATCGTCGAGAAGTACGGGATACCTAAGGACGCGGTGGTCAACGTGACGGTGAAGTACGCCGTGTCGGGCGGGCAGTTCTCGGTGAAGGGCGTCAGCGTGGACATCTACGAGAGGGACGAGATCCTCAGCAAGAACGTCACGGAGGGCGTCATGAAGGAGTTGGCCGCGCAGTAGGCCGCGGATCTTGGGGCCCCTTTTTATTGCGAATGACCGATCGCCTCGGCGTGATAGACGCCCGCGTGCTCAACGGGGCGCTCAGGATCCTGATAGGCAACGAGGGCGTCTACGTGTTCGACCTGGAGGGAAGGCCAGCGTTCTTCGAGCACATGTTCAGGAGCTACGAGAGGGGGCTCAGCGGGATGCTCGTCAGGAAGGCGTGGGCCGGCAGGAGGATCGTGCAGGAGATCGCAGGCGAGGAGAAGGAGGCCCTGCTCAGCGCGGTGTACAGGGCGGTCGAGAGGGCGCTGGAGCAGGACGGGGAGGCCGACGAGGCCCTCAGGCTGGTGGCTTCTAGGGGGCTCAGGTGGCTCCGGGAGGACGAGGCGCGCTTCAGGTCGCTCTACGTGCCCATATCAATACTGCCCCCCGACCAGTACCTTTCAATAGTCCTCCAGGCAACGATCGGCTGCGCCTACAACAGATGCAGCTTCTGCACGTTCTACAGGGACAGGGCCTACCGCGCGAAGGACCCGCGCGAGTTCGCCGCGCACGCGAGGATGATCAAGGATTGGCTGGGCGCCGGGGCGCTGATGAGGAGGGGCGTGTTCTTGGCCGACGCGAACCCGCTGGGGGTCCCCAGGGAGCTGGCGCTGGAGTACGTGAGGATAGCTAGCGAAACGTTCCCGGGCCGCGACGTCTACGCGTTCGCGGACTACTTCTCGACGAGGCTCTCGGAGTCCGACTACTCGCGCATGGCCTCGATGGGGCTCAGGAGGATTTACGTGGGGCTTGAGTCCGGGTCGCGCGAGGTCCTCCGCGTGTTGAACAAGCCGCCGGAGCCCCGCCTAGCGGTGAGGATGGCCAAGGCGGTGGGGGCTGGGGGCGTCTCGAGGGGAATAATAGTGT
>CAYFJD010000140.1:0-2341 GCA_964343285.1 uncultured Nitrososphaerales archaeon | reverse complement strand
TCACGGTATCCTGTCCGAGTCCTCCTTCACCCAGGTCCCCCTGACCACCCAGACGGGCTCCCCGGGGACGCGCTCCTCCAGCCCCTCCACCAAGTGAGACCCGATGACGTCCTCCCTCACCTCCACCCCGAGGCCCGGGCCCTCTGGAACCAGGTGGTAGCCGTCGACGACCTTCATCGCGTCCCCCACGAGGTCCCTCTTCCACTGCGGGAAGAAATCGTAGAACGTCTCCTGTATCATGAAGTTCGGTATGGTCGCGTCCAGCTGTATGGTGGCCGCGTTCTGGACGGGGCCGAACGCGTTGTGGAACGCCATCTTCACGCCGAAGGAGTCCGCGATGGCGGCTATCTTCCAGGCCTCCGTCACGCCACCAACGTTCGTCAGGTCCACCTGGAGGAAGTCGACGAGCCCCTCCTTGAGGTACATCAGCGCCTCCTCCTTGTTCAGTATCCTCTCGCCCAGCGCAACCGGGAGGCGCACCGAGGACCTATACCTCCTCAGCCCCTCCAGGTCGTGCGGGTGGACCGGCTCCTCCATGAACAGCGGAGAGTACTTGGAGAGGGCGTCCGCCACCCTGACCGCGGACTCGTAGCTGAACCTCCCGTGGTGCTCTATCATCAGGTAGACGTCCTCGCCGACGGCCTCCCTGACCGCGGCGACGACGTCGGCGGCCCTCCTGACCCCCTGACCATCTATGTAGTCGAAGTAACCGCCGAAGGGATCGAGCTTGAGCCCCCTGTAGCCCATCCTGACGACCTTGGAGGCCGCCTCGGCGAACTCCTCCGGGGTCCTGCACCCGCTGTACCAGCCGTTGGCGTAGGCCAGGACCTTCCTCCTGTAAGCGCCGCCGAGCAGCTCGTGGATGGGGGCCCCGAACTCCCTGCCCTTCAGGTCCCACAGGGCTATGTCGAGCGCGGACAGGGCGGCGGTCGACTCTATTGAGCGGTGCAGGTAGAACTCCTCCCTCATCCAGGTCCTGTGTATCAACTCTATCGCGTGCGGATCCATGCCCTCCACCACCGAGGAGAGCCTCCTAGTCGCCTCCACGACCTGCCCGGTCCTGAGCGTGGGGACCGCCTCGCCGTATCCCACCCTGCCCCTCGACGTCTCCACCCTCACTATAACCGCGAGGGACGCCCAGGTGGCGGCGGATCCCCTCTCGCCGACCACCATCGCCCTGACTTCCTTTATGCTGTCCACGGCGCACCGAGGACGCATCTCCCTAAAATGTTTTGTAGGGCGGCCGCGCAAAGCTCGAACGGTGCCCCTTGGGGATGGATCCTAGGGGCGCTCCAGGTCCAGCATCACCCTGCCGTCCCTCTCGCCCGAAGAAAGGTCCTCGAGCGCCCTCCTGACGTCCTCGAGCCCGTATCTCCTCCACACGCGGACTGCCAGGCCGCGGAGCCTCGCCACAGATACCAGCTCCGCCATCTCGGCGCGGGTGCCGCCGGTGGACCCTATTATCGAGATGCCCCTCGAGTATACCTGTCTCATGTCCACCGGAACCACGTTGCCCGTCAGGGTCCCGTAGCTCACGAGCCTCCCGCCAGGGCCGAGGAGGCCGAGGCTCCACCTCAAGGTCTCGGCGCCCAGCGAGTCCACCACGAGGTCCGCCATCCTGCCCTCCGTCAGCCTCGACACGGCCTCCTCGGCGGCCTCGGGCCCCACCACCTCGTCCGCGCCCATGTCCATCAGCCACCCCCTCGGCCTCCTGGAGACCGCCACGACGCGGGCCCCCATGAGCCTGGCCAGCTGGACGGCGAACATGCCGGTGTTGCCGGAGGCGCCGACGACCACGACCGTCTCGCCTGCCCTGAGGCCGGCGGCGCGGAGGCCGTGGTAGGCGGTGAGGGCGGAGACCGGAAGGCTGGCCAGCAGATCCCATCCGAGGGACGCGTCGACCCTCACCAAGGACTGCTCGGGCACCAGGGCGAATTCGGCGAAGCCGCCGTTCGAGATCACGCCGAGCACCCCTCCGACCCTGCATAGCATCTCCCTGCCCGACACGCACATGTCGCAGCGGCCGCAGAAGACCCTCGGATAATCTATCACGACGTCCCCGATCGATACCCCCTCGACCTCCGGGCCCACCTCCTCCACTATCCCGGCGAACTCGGCGCCCGGTATGTGAGGTAGGGGGCGCACGTTCCTCTGGCCGGCGACGGTCAGGCGATCTATCGGGTTGACGCCGGCCCGCACTACCCTGACTAGGACCTCGCGCGGCCCCGGCCTCGGGAGGTCGACCTCGCGGACCTCGAGGTTCTCGACGCCGGGGACCTCGAACACGGCAGCCCTCACGCCCTCCCGCCGGGGACAGCCGGGCGCTTAACGATTTTGCCCG
>CAYFJD010000139.1:0-2345 GCA_964343285.1 uncultured Nitrososphaerales archaeon | reverse complement strand
ATGAGCGTGAACATACGCGCGGGGCCGGAGATCGGGGTTGCGGCCACGAAGAGCTTCACGGCGCAGCTCTCGACGTTGTTCTCTATCGCGCTGAGCGCGGCGGGGCGGCCCCCCTTGGACGCGGAGAAGCTGAGGGGGTTGGTGGCGCGCGCCCTGGCCTCCGAGGGCGCCGCCAGGGCGGCGGGCGAGGCGTTGAGGGAGGCGGCTGATGTTTACATCGTCGGGAGGGGGATCCATTACCCGCTCGCGCTTGAGGGGGCGCTCAAGATGAAGGAGCTGGCGTACGTGCACGCGGAGGGCCTCGCGGCGGGCGAGCTGAAGCACGGGACGCTCGCGATGATAGAGAAGGGGACCCCGGCGATCCTCGTGAACCCGGGCGACGAGACGTACGTGGACACGCTGTCCAACGGCGAGGAGATGAAGGCCCGCGGGGCATTCATAATAGGGATCTCCGAGAGGCCCAGCGACCTCTACGACGTCCACGTACCCATCCCGGAGGCGAAGGGGCTGGAGCTGCCGATAGTGGAGGCGGTGCCGCTCCAGCTCCTGGCGTACTACGTCGCGCTGGCCAGGGGCACCGAGATAGACAGGCCCAGGAACCTGGCGAAGTCGGTAACGGTGAAGCGACGCCGTTACGGCGCCGCGAAACCCCTCAGTATCTCCTCGGCGCTCCTCAAGTACGCGTTCACCCCCCTCTTCCTGAGGTAGTGGACAGCCTTCATGGAGTCCGTGTACACCGCTGATGCGCCCAGCCATTCGTCCGCCGGTGAGAGGGGGTAGCAGGCGCAACGCAGGAGGGTTGCCCCGGACCCCCTGATGGCGGATGCGGCCTCGGGAGCCGCGGCCTCCACCGCGCGAGAGATCTGGACGAACAGGCGCCCGGCGAACCTGCGCCCGGCGAGGATCCCTGCCAGGGAGGAGAGCTCGGCCGGGCCGTAGAACGGGCAACCGAGTATGGCGATGGAACCGCGGGCCTCCACGGGGCCGCCCCCGGACATCTCGCGCCTCAGGCGCGCCAAATCCTCGCCCGAGAGCGTCTCCGCCTCGGCGCCGGGTGGAGGGGAGTCCGAGAACACGAACATCGAGGAGGGGCCGGCCGCGCCGACCGCCGCCGCCATCAACTTCACGACGCCGCGGGGAGGGCGGGGCACGCCCACGAACGCGATCGCGTCGGCGGAGGTCCTGGATGCCGCGTAGTAGGCCATCAGTTGGTAGTCCAGGTAGTCCCCGAGCGGGGCGCTTACCCTGAGCGCGTAGCGGGGAACCCTGTTCTCGGCCAGGTGCATCCCGCCCTCCGGCGTCCGCCCCGCCACCGCGGCGGCCAGCGCGCTGATCCCGCTCTCCCTGTTGGTGAACAGGCCCAGCTCCGAGTTCGCGAAGATCGCGGCCGAGCTCTCGGCCCAGCTCACGTGGCTGTTCGGCGGAGGCAGGTTCTCGAGCTCGTAGGGCGCGCAGGTGAAGGACTCGGCGCAGCCCATCCTCAGGTACGCGTCCCTTATCGCGGCCTGCTTCCGGAGGAAGTCGCGGGGCACATGGGCGGGCGGCTCGTACAGGTCAGCGCCGCACGGGTTCACCGTGGTGGGTACGGAGACCCTGGCGGATCCGCTGAAGCGCTCCAGGAACTCTAGCCCGGGGTCGCCGATGTTCGCGTAGTTAACTCCGGATAGGTGGGCAGAAGCTATCGGTATGAGCCTTCTGGCCTCCATCAGCTCCCCGATCGCCAGCAGAACCCTATAGGCGGCGGCCAGCGCCTCTCCCATCTCGCCGGACGCCGCCCTCTCCTCCTCGCGGGTGAGGTCCAAGCCTGAGGACCGATGAAAATGCTTTATAAAATAATTCGCGTTGACGCCCTTCGTCAGGGCGGGTTTATCTTTATCGCGCTGACGGGGCAGGAAGTCTCGCACGCCATGCAGAATATGCAGTCGTTCTCCCTCACGGGGTCGGCCTTATCTGTCCTGTACTTCTCCCAGAGGTCCTTCGGGAGCGGCCAGAGGTCGTTCCCGCTCCCGCTCTTACCCGGGTTGAGGAGCCACTCGAAGACGTTCACGGGGCACACGTCGTGGCAAACGCCGTCGGCGACGCAGCAGTCGAAGTCGACCGCCACTATGGTGCCGTGTATGCCCAACTTCGTGGGGTAGGGCTTCCCCTCCGCGTCCAATCTCTGCTTGCCCTCAGCGTAGACCTTGTGGCCCTTGTGCTCGCCGGTCACAGGATATTCGTCGGGCTTCTTCAGGAAGTCGGGATCGATGGGCTTCGACTTAAAGTCCACCTCTCTCACCACAGGCCCTCCACCTCGCGGACCCTCCTGCCGCGGAATATTATAAGCGTTAGCTCACCCGATGCGG
>CAYFJD010000138.1:0-2359 GCA_964343285.1 uncultured Nitrososphaerales archaeon | reverse complement strand
GGCCGGAGGCCTCCATGGCCGCCACGTAGGCCTCCAGCTCCGGGCTGGAGACGCCGAGGATCCTGAGGGCTCCCTGGTGCCACCTCATTATGGCGGCGACGGAGGCGAGGTCCCCGGACTCGAGGCGCTCGGAGGCGCGCGCCACCAGGTCCGTCGAGGACGAGAGTAGGGCCTCGAAGAGGCCCTCCCTGGACCTCCTGAACTGGGATACTTGTTCGACCATGGAGGCGGTGCTCCTGGGCGAGGCGCCGCAGCAGATGGTGAGCTCCCCCTCCGCCACGGATAGGCGCCGCATCCCCTCCGCCCTTGAGTAGAGTATGGCGCCGCCGTACGTGGACGCGGCGGGGTCGACGCCGGAGGGGTTCCCATGGATGATCCTCTCCGACGTCATCGCGTACCTATAGACTTCGTCCCTGGGGGCTACGCCCTCCGCCAGCGCCAACGCAGCGGCGGCGAGAGCCACCGCCGCGGCGGCGGAAGATCCCAGCCCCCTGGCCCTCGGTATATCGCTCCTCAGGCGGTAGCTGCCCACGGCCCTCGGATTGTCCGCCGCCACCTCCTCCAGCATCGCGTACAATGGCCTCAGATGGGGGGCGCACCCGCCGTCCCCGCAGGAGCCCGGAGGGTCCTCGGATTCTAGCGACAGGCGGGAACCCGGCTCAGCGACCGCCGTGGCCCAGAGGTCCACGGAGAGGGCCAGGGCCCTACCCCCGTGGACCACGAAGTGCTCCCCCACCAGTATCACCTTGGCGGGCGCCCTCGACAGCACCCTCACGTGCTACGGGCGCCCGGGCCACCTTATAAGATCTGGCGCGTCACGCGCTCGACGAGAGGATCGCGAGCGATCCGTAGCCGACGACCGCGCTCTTGTCGCCGGCCGTGTCCCCGCTCGTGGCGTACTTGAGGAGCTCGACGCGCGCGGCCCCCATCCTCTTGGCAGCTGTGAGGACCGCCGCGACGGCGCCGTACCCGCACATGGACACGTTCTCCCTGTCGATGACCCTGTAGAACTCCGACACGTCCATGCTCTTTATAGCCTCTATGGCCTTCGCGTCCCTCCTGTAGGCCTCCTCGTAGGGCTCGTAGTGGGTGAAGTCTGTCGACGCGATTAGCAGCGCCCTCCTACCCAGCTCTTGCAGCGCCCTGGCCACCGCGTCCCCCACCTCGACCGCCGTGAGCTCGTCCTGCATCAGCATGCTAATCGGAACTATCTTAAAGCCCGGTTGAAGGGAGAACTGCAGGAAGGGCACCTGAACCTCTATCGAGTGCTCCTTCCAGTGGGCCAGGTCGTCGAAGTCAACTATTGAGGACAGCTTGACTATCCTGGAGGAGAGCTCCCTGTCCACCTCGACGCTGCCCAGAGGAGTCTCCCACGAATCGCTCTCGGGGACCGCGACCCCGCTTCCTATGCCGTGGTGGTTCGGACCCAGCACCACGACAGTCTCGACGGACGCGCCGGATGCTAGGTAGTAGCCGTGAGCCGCGATCGGACCCGAGTACTCGTAGCCCGCGTGAGGGCTTATTATGGCCAGGAGGTCGTTGGCCGGCGGCGCCGGCGGTAGCTTCCCAGGCCCCAGCTCATGTAGGAAGAGCGCCTTGAGGGTCTCTGAGAGCTCCTTCGTTGAGGCGGGGTAGAAGTACCCGGCCACCGCGGGCCTCCTAACCTTCAACCGCCTGCTCCTCCAGCTTGGTCTCGAAGTCCTCTATGGCGTACTTCATCGGTTGATCGGGGGAGAGGGCGCCCATGTGGATGAGGGTGCTCCTCGCGAGCAACCAGAAGACGGCCGCTAACGCCTTCCTCCCGCGGTTGTTCGCCGGTATTATCAGGTCAACGCCGCGGGGGACGCAATCCGTGTCGCATAGGGCTATCACCGGTATCCCCATCTTTGAGGCCTCGGTGACGGCCTGCGAGTCCAAGAGCGGATCCACGACTAGGACCGCGCTCGCCTCCATGTAATATGGCAGTTGAGGGTTCGTCAGCATGCCCGGCATGAAGCGACCGGTGACGGCCCTGCAACCCACGAGCTCGCAGAACTTCTCGATGGGCACCCTCGCGAACTCCCTCGAGGAGTACACCAAAAGCTTGGCGGGCTCCAGGCGCGCGATGAACTGGCCCGCAACGTCAACGCGATACAGAATTTTGTTCATGTCCAAGATGTATAGGCCATCCGGCCTCATCCTGGCGATGAACGGTTCCATGAACTTGGTCCTGACGGTAGTACCTATCCTTATCCCGGTGGCCACGAGAGCCTTGGCTGACAGCTGATCCTCCTGTTGCGGCTCCTTCTCCTCAGGGCCCTCGGACATCCTGCGCGTCTCGCGCCGGCCTCTCTAAAATAATTTTTCCTGAGCCGCAACG
>CAYFJD010000137.1:0-2366 GCA_964343285.1 uncultured Nitrososphaerales archaeon | reverse complement strand
AGGAGGGAGGACAGGATCGAGGGGGCACTGTTCTGCAGGGGCCTGTGGCAGGACCTGTTCAACTTCGACAGGTGAGCGTGCCGGAATAGCGTCCCACACCAGCCAACTCCACAATGTTAATCTATTATGATTAACCAGGGAAAGCTCGATGAGCTCATCGTTGCTTGGCCTAGGCGATCTACTCAAGGGCATTCGTGTGGTAGAGTTATCTGCCTGGATCTCCGGCCCCTACACGGGCGCCATGCTGGCAGCGCTCGGCGCGGAGGTCATTAAGGTGGAACCACCCCAGGGCGACAGCTGGCGCGACGACTACGGCTACGCGTCGTTCATAGCGGTGAACCGCAACAAGAGGGGCATAGTCATAGATCTGAGGAAGGAGAGGGGGCGGGAAGTCCTCCTGGACCTGGTCAGAGCCTCGGACGTGTTCATAGAGAACATGGCGCCCGACACTATCAAGAAGTTCCGGGTGACGTACGGGGATCTGAGGCAGGTGAACCCCAGGATAATCTACGGCTCGATAAAGGGGTTCGGGGAGGGCCCCTACGAGGACTGGATAGGGACCGATCCGGCGGCGCAGGCGATGTCGGGCAGCATGATGGTCACCGGTTACGAGGACAAGCCGCCAGCGCGTTGCCTCGTCTCATGGATAGACGACGCCGCGGCTATATACCTCGCGTACGGCATCCTCGCCGCAATCATGCGCAGGAACATGACCGGCCAGGGGGCGTACGTGGAGGTCTCGCTCTTCGACGTTGCCTCCGAGTTCGTCACGAACAACCTGCTCAACGAGTACTTGATCTCGGGCAAGTTGCCCGGTAGATACGGATCCGAGTATCCAACCCTTGTCCCCTACGGCGCGTTCAAGGCGAAGGACGGCTATATATTCACGGGCGCGAGGAACGAGAAGATCTGGAGGGAGTTCTGCCGCGCGCTCGGGCTGGAGAAGCTGATAGACGATCCAAGGTTCAGGACGAACGCGGACAGGGTGGCGCACAGGGAGGAGCTCAGGGCGATAATAGAGGAGGCGATGTCGAAGTACGGCGTCGACGAGCTGGCCGCCAGGCTGAGGGCGATAGGCGAGGTGGCTGTACCCGTCAGGACCATGGACAGGCTCCTGGACGACCCGCACCTGGCCCACAGGGGGCTCCTGAGGCAAGTCGTGGACCCGAAGCACAACGTGCCCGTGCGGGTCGCCAGGGTGTCCATCAGGACCGAGGAGGGCTACGTGGACGACGTCAGGATGAGGGCGCCGAGGCTGGGCGAGCACACTGTGGAGATACTGAGGGATGTGCTGCGCTACGACGAGCAGAGGATAAGGTCGCTGATCGAGGAGGGGGCGGTGATAGCGGACGTCCGGGACTAGGGAAAGGAGGGATGGCGCTTGGGATCGCAGGGCGATGAAGTTGTCGTGGAGGAGAGGCCGCCGATCGCGGTGATCAGGCTCAACAGGCCCGAGAGGCTCAACGCGATAACGCCGGGCGTAGTCTCCCGGATGTCGTCGGCGCTGGACTCCCTCGAGGGAAGGGGCGACGTGCGCGTCCTCATAGTCACGGGCGCCGGGAAGGCTTTCAGCGCCGGCGCCGACATAGGGTACTTCAGGGGGATCACCCCCGCGGACGCGCTCAAGTTCTCCAGAGATTTCCAGGCGCTAACGCTGAGGATGGAGTGGTACCCCAAGCCGATAATAGCAGCGGTGAATGGGTACGCGTTCGGAGGGGGGCTCGAGCTGGCCATGGCGTGCGACATCAGGGTGGCAAGCGAGGGTGCCGAGCTGGGACAGCCCGAGATAAACCTGGGCACGATACCGGGCGCCGGAGGGACCCAGCGCCTCCCCCGGCTCGTGGGGCCGGGGCGCGCGAAGATGTTGATATTCACGGGCGACAGGCTGAAGGCGAGGGACGCGCTCGCCCTCGGGCTGGTGGACCTCGTGGTCCCACAGGAATCGCTCATGGAGGAGGCGGAGAAGCTCGCGGCCAGGATGGCGGAGAAGCCGCCGCTGGCGCTGATGGCTGCCAAGCACGCGATCCAGGCGGGACTTGAGTCTAACCTCAGGGCCGGGCTGTCCCACGAGGCCGCACTCTTCGGGTTCCTTGCCGGCACCGATGACTTCGCCGAGGGGGTCTCGGCGTTCCTAGAGAAGCGCAGGGCATCCTTCAAGGGCTCGTAGCCCTTGATCGCCGGCGTGCGCCCCACAAAGTAAGATAAGCGTAATGTTCGCATCATAGGCCGGAGTACGACTGTAATCTGCATGATAGTGTTATCAAAATTGTGCGTGTCCAGCACGATATTGGACGGATAAGGCCCGATAACGATTAAGGCGCGGACCGCCTCCGCTATATTCAGGCGGAATAAAATACCTATCGAGG
>CAYFJD010000136.1:0-2388 GCA_964343285.1 uncultured Nitrososphaerales archaeon | reverse complement strand
GAGGACGCCTCACTCCTTGTCCAGGAACTCCTCCGGGGACGGCGGGGACGGCGGCAGCCCCTTGCGCTTGCGTATGGACTCGATGAGCGAGGGCAACATGTTCGCCGGCACGGGCCTCCACGCCTTGAAGTGGGTGACCCACATCGCCTTGCCGCCGGTGGCTCCGCGCATGACCTCGGAGAGATCGGAGGTCTCGGCCGCGGGTATCTCCCCGATCACCACCGAGAGGTACTCCTTCTGCACTATGTCCATGACCTTGCCGCGCTTCGCCGTTATTATCCCGGCCACCGTGCCTATGAGCTCGGGCGGGCAGGTGACCTCTATGCCGAGTATCGGCTCCAGCAGCGTCGGCTGGGCCATGAGCATGGCGCCCATGACGGCCTTCCTCATGGCGGGCATCAGCTGGGCGTAGGTCCTGTGCGCGGGGTCCTCGTGGGGCACGAAGTGGTGGAGGACCACCTTCACGCCCCTCACGTACTCCTGCGCCAGCGGGCCAGCGTTCATGACGTCGAGCCAGCCGGCCTTCAGGTAGTCCATGGACTCCTGGAGGAACTGGACTCCCTTCGTCCCGTCCACCAGCACGTTCCCCCTCTCGTCGATCGCGACCACCCCCCTCGCCTCCTCGGCGCTCCAGCCGAGGTCCCTCAGTATCTTGGCTATCTCCCTCTTGTCGAGGTTCTCGTTCAGCCGCCCGCTCCTTATGGCCTCCACTACCTCCTCGGAGAGCGGCTCGACCCTCACGTACACCTTGTTGTGGCGGTTGGGGCTCTTGGCCAGAACGGGGCCGGCGTTCGAGAGCACGGTCTCCCTGTAGTTTATTATCGGGCGGCTGGCTATCACCTCCAGGTTCTGCTCCGCCAGCATCGCCAGCACGACCTCCAGGTGGAGCACGCCCATGCCGCTCACCAGGGTCTCGCCCGTCTCCTCGTTTATCGTGACCACGAGGTTCGGGTCCTCTATGTGCATCCTCTGGAGGGCCTCCACGAGCTTCGGGAGGTCCCTCGGGTTCTTCGGCTCCACGGATATTGTGACGACGGGCTCGGCCACGTACTTCAGGGACTCGAACGGCACCATGTCCCTCGTGGAGGATAGCGTCTCGCCCGCCCTCGCCTGGTCGAGGCCGAGGAGGGCCGGTATGTTGCCGGCGGGGAGCATCCCGACCACTTCCCTGTAGGGCCCCATGAACATCTGGACGCTCTGCACCCTCTGGGAGATCCTGGAGTTCACCAGCCACACCGTGTCGCCCTCGTGCACGGTCCCGCTGAAGAGGCGGCCGGTCGCGACTATGCCCGCCTGGGGGTCCACGACCGTGTTCGTCACCATCATCACGAGGGGCCCCTCGGGGTCGCACTCCAGCATGGCCTTCCCTATCTCGCTGTTGAGGTCGCCGTGCCAGATCTTGGGTATCCTGTACTTCTGGGCGACGTTGGGCGGCGGCACGTGCTGGATAACCATCTTCAGCACCGTCTCGTGGAGCGGGACCTTCTTCCTCAGCTCCTCCACGTCGCCGCCGGTGTATATCTCGTAGACGTCCTTGAAGGACACGCCGGCCTCCTTGGCCACGGAGAGGGTGAAGCCCCAGCGGTCCTTCGCGCTCCCGAAGGCCACGCTGTCGTTCTGGACGCTCACCTTCCACTTATCCCTGTACTCCGGCTCCGCGTACGTATCGATGAGCCTGTTGAAGTCCGCTATTATGTTCCCCAGCCACTTCTGCATCTTGTCGGGGGTCAGGCGCAGCTCCTTGACCAGCCTATCTATCTTGTTTATGAAGAGGACGGGCCTGACGCGCTCCTCGAGCGCCTGCCTGGTGACGGTCTCGGTCTGGACCATTATGCCCTCCACCGAGTCCACCACGACGACCGCCCCGTCCAGAGCCCTCAGGCTCCTGGTGACCTTGCCGGTGAAGTCTATGTGCCCCGGCGTGTCTATCATGTTGAAGACGTACGGCTTCCCCGCGTGCTCGTAGTAGAGGGTGACGTTCGCCGCCTTTATCGTCATGCTCCTCTTCTGCTCCAGCTCCATGTAGTCGAGCACCAGGGCCTCGCCCGCCAGGTTCGGGGAGACCATGCCCGCCGCCAGCAGCAGGTTGTCCGACAGCGTCGTCTTCCCGTGGTCCACGTGGGCTATCACCCCGAAGTTCCGTATCTGCTCCCTCTGGTTGACCACCTTGAGGGCCTCCGCCACGGTCTTGAACCTCGGCATTACCCGGTTACACCTGCTTCAGTGCGAATCGAGGTTCATTTTTAAACGTTGACGTCGCAATTCGCGCGTGCAGGACGTGGAGCTGGAGGACAACGACAGGCTCCTGAGGTTGAGGGTGGAGGGGGAGGAGGACCTCTGGGCCCTCTACTCGGCGATAAGGCCGGGAGACGTGGTCTTCTCCAGGAC
>CAYFJD010000135.1:0-2414 GCA_964343285.1 uncultured Nitrososphaerales archaeon | reverse complement strand
TGGGGGCGGTCCGCGCCTTAACCCTCACTTGGATTCCTTATCTGACCAATATCCGAAATGAGGGGCGCTAAGTTTTAAATCGGGAGGCGTCGTGTCGCGGGTGAGCCGGGGTGCCCGAGTGGTCAAGGGGCAGGCCTGGAGTCCGGAGGACCGAGAGCCTGTGGGCGAAAGCCCTCGTGGGTTCGAATCCCACCCCCGGCGCTTTCAGTAATGATGGCGCCTCGGAGCTCCCGCAGGGACCTCAGGACCTCGAGGGATGCGTCCACCAGGTCCTCCACCCCGTCCCTCGAGAGCCTCCTGGCCAGGAGGAGGATGCCTGCCCCCGCTAGGCTGGTGAACGGATCCGGCAGCGCCACCATCAGGACCCCTATTCCTTTGAGCGCGCGGAGGTCGCGGCGCCTCAGGCTGCCCGCGCTCGGCAATGCGGATGCGATGGAGCCGAGGGCATCCCCCACTTCTGCCAGGTCCCTCGACAAGCGGAGGAGCGACCTCCTCGCCTCCACATCCACGCGGGATCGATCCCCCCTGCCGCCTTAAAACCGAGCCCCGATACCGCTCGGGCACCCGGAAGTCAAAACTTCCGCGCAGGGACGCGCGCCATGGAAACGATTTATAGAGCCCCAATCTAGTACCTCGGGATGAGCAGGGATCAATATTTAGGCGCCCTGATGCTCGTGGGCGGCATAATCGTCATAATCGTCTACGGTTGGCTCGACTGGATGTATCCTCTGAGGACCCTTCAGGTCACGGCCTTCGTGGCGGTCGCGGCGGTGCTGGCGGTGATCGCCTGGATAGGTTACACCTTGGCCACGACGCCTCCGCCGAAGCCAATAGCGGAGATAGAGAAGGAGCTCGAGGAGGAGCTGAGGAAGGTCGAGGACGCGAAGGGGGGCTCGTCCGACGCGCAGTCCTCCGGGTTCCAGCAGAAGTCCTGAGCGAATTCGGTAGGATCCGCGCGTTTTATCGATATGCGGGCGTTTATTTGCCCGTTCGCATGGCGCATCCTCCGCTCGACCTTTAGGGCGTCCAGACGATCGGTCCCGTTCGGCGCGCTTCAGCGATGGCTCCTCACGCTTCTCCCTAGGCGCTCGTTCCACTAAACTCGCGATCGCGCCCGGGGACTCGGGATCCTCATGGTCATGGCGGCCGTGGAGCCGGGCGGAATCCATCCACGGCCGGGGCGTCGCCCGGACGTCCTCGGGAATACGTGTAGTCGTGGAAGTATCTGCCCCTTCCTCGTGAAAAATATAGAAGAAGCGGTTCCCCATAATATGGTGTGCGCGCGATAATCATGGCCGGCGGCTTCGCGCGTAGGATGTGGCCTCTGACGCTGAACACTCCCAAGCAGCTCCTCCCGCTGGGCGACGGCTACGTCGTGCTCGACCTGGTCGTCGACGGCCTCCTGGGCATGGACCTGGAGGAGATCCTCCTGAGCGTCAACGCGCGGTTCTCCGATGCGTTCAGGGAGTGGGCGAGGTCGCGCGGCCTCGACGTCCACTTAGTGGAGGAACCCTCGAGGAGCGAGGAGGAGAAGCCGGGGGCCGTGGGCGCGCTCCTGATGCTCCTGAAGCGGCTCGCCGCCGACGATTACATCGTAGTCGCAGGCGATAACATATCGTCGATAAGGTACTCGGAGCTCGTTGGGTCCATGAAGTCGCGCGGGGCAGCCACCATAGCCGTATACGACGTAGGATCCGTCGAGCTGGCGAGGAGGTACGGGGTCGTGGAGCTCGGGCCCGACTCGAGGATAACTTCGCTCGTGGAGAAGCCCCAGAACCCCAGATCCACGCTCGTGTCCACGGCGATCTACGCCATGCCCTGGAGGAGCCTGTCGAGGGTCGAGGAATACGTGAGCTCGGGAGGGAAGCGCGACGCGATAGGGCACTTCATATCCTGGCTGGTCGGCGTCGAGCCCGTGTACGGCTTCAGGTTCAACGGCTTCTGGTTCGACGTGGGCAGCTTGGACGAGTACAACCACGTCAGGGAACTCTTCTCCCAGGGCTTGATAGAGAGGCCTTTGCGCGTGGTGCCCGCTCGGTGAAAAAGCCCTTTTCAAGGGGCTTTTCAAACGCGGACGTCGGCCGAAGATGTTCGCGGCGCTGCCCGCGGGACGGCACCGATCGCAGCTCGAGTTTAACGATACGACCGGATCCGCGTCAATGGCTCCGTCGACCCCAAGCCAAATCGACTGATACGAATTCGGGCGGGGCACGATTCGCGACGCGGCCGTAGAGATAATAGATCGGGAGGACCCCGCTCGCCATAGCGCCCTACTTCCTCTGCCACGCGCGCCTCGAGGGCAATAATGGACAGGGGCCCCGCTGAGGCGGACCCTCCCCAATGGGTTGGAGCTCGGGAGGGTCCTGGCGTGGATAGCCCCGGGGTTGGACCTTAAGTTGATGGGCCGCATCGGG
>CAYFJD010000134.1:0-2415 GCA_964343285.1 uncultured Nitrososphaerales archaeon | reverse complement strand
TGAAGGAGGCGACCCAGAACGACGCGGTCGCGGCGGCCGCCATGGTGGAGGAGGCGGACGGGTTCGCGGAGGCCTACCCGGAGGACAAGTTCACGCTGGTCAGGGGGCTGCAGAGCAGGGGCCACGTGGTCGGCATGACGGGCGACGGGGTGAACGACGCGCCGGCCCTCAGGCAGGCGGACGTGGGGATAGCGGTGAGCAACGCCACGGACGTGGCCAAGGGCGCCGCGGCCGTCGTGCTCACCAAGCCCGGTCTGAGCAACATAGTGAGCCTCGTGAGGATAGGCAGGCAGGTGTACGAGAGGGTGGCCACGTGGATACTGAGCCGGCTCTCCAGGCTCTTCCAGAACGTGATATTCGTCGCGCTCGCGGCCATAGCGTTCGGGCTCTACGTGATAAACGCGCTGGGTATGTTGCTCCTCCTTTTCATGTTCGACTTCGTGACGCTGACGCAGGCCACGGACTACGTGGGCTGGTGGTCCGACAGGCCGGTCTCCTGGCGCATCGGCGACTTCATGAAGGTCTCGGGGGCGCTGGGCGTGGCGATGATCGCGGAGGCTTTCGCCGCGACATTCGCCGCCCTCAGGTGGTTCGGCGTGACCCAGGCCAACCTCCCGACGTTCGGCTTCCTCTTCCTGCTCTACAGCAACATATTCACGCTGTTGAACGTGCGCGAGCGCAGGAACTTCTGGAGGAGCGCGCCCAGCCGCACCATGCTGACCGCGATGGCGGCGGACATAGCCGCCGCGGCGGTCATAACCCACTTCGGGATCCCGGAGCTCCCGGCGCTCCCGGCCGGCGCGATAGCATTCGCGCTGCTCTCCTCGGCGGCGATGTTCCTCGTGGTCAACAACTTCCTCAAGGTCCAGCTCTTCAAGAGGATCACCATCTGAGGAAGAACGCGAAGTACAGGTAGGCGGAGTACGTGGCGAAGTTGACGGCGGTCACCAGCGCGCCGGCCCTCGCGAACCTCCAGAAGGATATCGAGCGGCCCCTCCTGGACTCGAGCCCCTCCAGGATTATTACGTTGGACGCCGCCCCGAGGAACGTCAGGTTGCCCGCCACCGTGGACGAATAGGCGAGCGTCATCCAGGCCCACACGGACCCCGGGCCGTAGCCGAGCTGCCTCATGTAGTCTATGAAGAGGTTGACGAAGGGGACGTTGCTCGTGAGCTGGCTGAGGGCTATCGAGACCGCGCCTATCTCGAGGATCCCGGGGAGCCCCGTGGCGCTCGAGGGCACCAGGGCGCGCGACATCCAGAGGAAGAGGCCGCTCCTCCATATGCCGTACATCGTTATGAACATCGAGATGAAGAAGATGATCGTGCCCCAGTCCACGTTGCGGACGACCCTCCTAGGGTCGCGGGCGAAGGAGTAGGCGCCGGCCGCGACCACGAACGGTATGAAGCCGATGTTCTGGAAGTGCGGGAGCCCCGCCAGCTCCAGGTAGTCGTTGACCATCAGCGCCGCCACGACGGCGGCTATCCCGGCGGCGGCGATGGCCGCGTCCCTGCGGTCGACGGCGGGCCTGGCGATCGCCGCGCGCCCGACCCTCACTACCTCCGGGTAGAGCGCGGCGATCGCCAGGGGGAGCACTGCGAGGTTCACGAGGGTGGGCACGGCGAGGTACTCCACGAACGTGGTCAGCGGGGCCCTGATCCCGGACTCGACCGCTATGAGGACGTTCTGGGGGTTGCCTATGGGCGTGAAGACGGACCCGATCGTGAGCGAAAAGGCCAGGAGGAGCACCAGGGCCTCCGGGTCGACGCCCGCGGCCTCGGAGATCGAGAGCGCCAGGGGGACGCTTATCATCGCCATGGTGTCGTTGACTATCAGCGCGGACAGGAGGCCGGAGAAGAGCGAGAGGACGGCCAGGTAGGCCAGCCCGCCGACCCCGATGGACGACACGCGGTAGGCCAGCCAGTCGAGGAGGCCCGAGCTCTCCGCCAGCGAGACGAGGCTGAACATCCCTATGAGGAACAGGATCACGTCGTAGTCTATCGCGGATCCTATCGCGTCCACCGGCACGAGGCCGAGCGCGACGCTGATGAAGGCGAGGAAGGACATGAAGGCCCATATCGGCAGCTCCGGATGCCTCACGCGCGACGCGAGGAAGGCCAGGAGGGCGGCGAGCTCCGCGGCGGCCACGGCCTCGTAGAACGTGAGCACGCCCTACCCGTCGATGGAGGGCGCTAAAAGGTTCCGGATGGTGCGGGGGGTGGGATTCGAACCCACGAACCCCTACGGGACGGGGGCCTGAACCCCGCGCCTTTGGCCGCTCGGCAACCCCCGCGCGTGGGGTGGTAATACCCCGTCTCCTTATAGTCTTTCGCCATCTACCGAGGCGATGCGGGGAATTCGGGGGAGCGGCGAGCCGTCCGGCGTCGGGGGTAGGTTATTATCCACGTCCGCCGG
>CAYFJD010000133.1:0-2427 GCA_964343285.1 uncultured Nitrososphaerales archaeon | reverse complement strand
CCATCCCCACCACGCCATGCGGCTCACCTCACCTTCCCTCCTTCCTCTTCAGATCCTCTATCCTCGACTTGACCCTGGAGAGCTCGTCCTCGAGCTGCCTGGCGTAGTCCTCGAGGTACGCCAGCTCCTGCGACGCGAAGCGCGGGCGGTCAGCGCCCCAGTAGTATCCCGGGCTGGCCACGTGCCAGCTGCATCCCCACCTTCCGCGGTACCTGTTGCCCATGTGCCCCCACATCGCGCATCACCTCGCCATTTTGTGCAATTGCACATAAATATAAACCCTCCGCCAAAGTTAAAGGCTATGTCACGCGCGGCCCCGCGTGGTCCTCAGGGTCAAGCTCCTGGCGGTCGACGTGGACGGCACGCTGACCGAGGAGAGGGGGATGTACAGGTTGAGCGTCAGCGCAATATCCGCGATCAGGGAGCTCGAGTCCCGCGGGATCTCCGTCGTACTGGCCACCGGCAATAGCTACCAGATAGCGAGCGCGCTGACGCGCTACATAGGGGCGAGCTGGCCTGCGATAGCCGAGAACGGCTGCGTGCTCGTGGATAAGGGGAGGGTGGAGAGCCTCTGCAGCGGGAGGCCGCCCGAGGCTCTCGTGAAGTCGATAAAGGCGCTGGGGCTCTCCGAGGGCTGGCAAAACCCCTGCAGGCTCCACGACCTGGAGTTCGTATCGGAGGATCCCTCCTTGCTCTCCAGGGCAGTTCCGTACGTGGAGAGGGCGATGGCCGAGGTGGGTTGGAGGGGGAGGGTGATCGTGAGCGGCTACGCGCTCCACGCCCAACCCCAGGGAGGAGGCAAGGGCGAGGCCCTGAGGAGGATCGCCCTCAGGGCGGGCCTGAGCGTCGAGGAGATAGGCGCCGTCGGCGATTCGTCAGGCGACGTGGACCTGCTGCTCGCCGCGGGCTTCAGGGCGGCGGTGGGCGACGCGGACCCGGAGCTCAAGGGCGTCGCCGACTACGTGGCGTCGGCGAGGGCGGGGGAGGGGTTCGCCGAGATCGCCCGGTACATATTGGATCACTTAGAAGGAGCCGACCGAGCCGCAGCGTAGACGTCCCTGAGGAGGAACTTCCGGTTCAAGTACACCAACCCCAACACGGCCGGCGACAGGGACCACTTGGCGAGCAACAGCCCCAGCATTGTGCTCGCGAGGACTGCGCGCGGTAGCACGCCGTAGAACGCGAGGGGCACGAAGACGAGCGTGTCCACCGCCATCGCGACGGGATCCGAGTAGAGGACCCTCTTCCAGATCGCGTGCCTGATCCTGCTCACTAGGTAAGCATCCGTGAGCTCCGCCGCGAGGTAGGCGATGGCCGAGGCGAGCGCCACCCTCGCGGAGACGCCGAACACATAGGAGTATATCCCGCCGTTTCCGGAGAGCGCGGGCATGGAGAGCACGGACTCGTTCGCTATGGTGATCAACGCCTGGGAGGCGAGCCCGATGAACACCAGATTTCTGGCGTACTTGAAGCCCTCCCTCATGACTACCACGTCGAGCATCGCCACGGTGGCGACGTAGGTTATCGTGCCGCCCGGCACGCCGAACCACAGGTACACCGTTATCTTGGACGCCGCGTACTGCGAGATCGTCAGCAAAACCAGGTAGAGCGCGGAGGCCGTGAGCGTGGGATCCGTCTTCAGGGCGGAGACGAGCGACCTGTAAATCAGCGCGGACGCGCCAAAGATCACGACCGCCCAGGCGAGCAGCGCGAGCTCCGGGATTCCGGCCGTCATGTGGGCGGCCGTCCACCGATGGGGCCTAAAAACCAGTGCGGCCGCGCGCCCTTTCTAATTCGTCGAACGCCCGCAAGCTGGTCCTGCCGACCGGCGCGAAGGGGCGCGCTATATCGAAGGTCGGGCTGGGGCGTTGCGTTCGAGTTCTCGGACGATTTTATAACGTCGGGCGGCCTACCTGGCGCGTGCCCCTTCAAGGGATGCAGGAGCTGTTGAAGGCCTTCATGAGGGGTGCCGCCCAACAGGTATACGCCGTGACCGCGCGCAGCGGCGACAGATACGCTGCGCTGACGGCCACCAGCGTCACGAGCGTATCCCTCTCACCCCCGCTCATGGTGGCGGCGATATA
Source organism: uncultured Nitrososphaerales archaeon (assembly GCA_964343285.1). GTDB lineage: Archaea > Thermoproteota > Nitrososphaeria > Conexivisphaerales > Conexivisphaeraceae > Conexivisphaera. The sequence goes on along the minus strand of CAYFJD010000133.1, from coordinate 343 downwards.
CAGGGAGTCCAGGAACCACCCCATATTGGCGTCCGCCGAGCATTTCATAATATCCATGCTCGGGGAAGGGGAGGAACGCGTGGCGTCGATATTGGCCGAGCCCGCCGACGGCAGGGAAAAACTGGAGAAGGTGGGCTATCGCGAGACGGAGTGGGGACCGGTGGTCGCCGGCTCCATCGGGTTCCTCGCGCTCAGGAGATATTCCATCTGCGCCGGAGGGGATCACGACCTGATATTGGGCGAGGTGGTGGGGGGCGAGGAGCCGGCCGGGCGCCCCCTGGTCTATTACCGCCGCGCGTACACTACGATAGGCAAGTGAGATGGGGTTCCGGCGAGGCCGAGG
>CAYFJD010000132.1:0-2460 GCA_964343285.1 uncultured Nitrososphaerales archaeon | reverse complement strand
ACTTCGACCTCAGCAAGTACTTCGAGTTCAACAAGAAGTTGGAGATACCGTTCACGCCTGCCATACCGATATTCTACGCGCTCGACGAGGCCCTCAACATGGTCCTCGAGGAGGGCCTCGAGAGGAGGATAGAGAGGCACCGCGTGGCCGCCGCGGCCTACTACAAGGGGCTGGAGGCCGGCGGCCTCAGGCCCTTCGTGGAGCCGCGCGTGAGGTCCAACGTCGTCATAGCCGTCGAGTACCCGCCCGGCGTCCAGGACGCCGCCTTCAGGGACATCCTAGACAGGGAGTTCGGCGTGGTGGTGGCCGGCGGATTCGGGAGCCTGAGGGGCAAGATATTCCGGATAGGCAACATGGGCGACATAAGCCCCATATACGTCGCGCAGACGCTGATGGGGATCGCCGGCGCCCTCTCGGAACTCGGCGTGAAGGTCGACGCCGCCGCGATGCTCGCCGCCGCCCGCGAGGAGCTGAAGTCCCTCCTATGAGGGCGGCCGGATTAAGACGGAGCGCGAGCGCCGCGGCACTTCCGCGGATATAGGGCCGCCGTGGCCACTCGAATCCCTCGTCCGAACGATGCCCCTCCTGCTTGGACAACCTTTATAAAATCACCAAGTCATTCACGGCCGACCGCCTTGGACAAGGGCACGCTGGCATACATAAGTTACACGCTCAGGGTGAAGGGCGAGGACAAGCCCGTGGAGACGACGAGCGAGGAGGTCGCCAAGCAGTTCGGCATACACAGCCCCGAGGCCAGGTACGAGCCGGTCCTAGTGGCAGTCGGGGAGGGGTGGGTGATACCGGGGCTCGACGAGGCCCTGCTCCAGATGTCCGAGGGCGAAAAGCGCACCGTCGAGGTGCCGCCGGAGAAGGGGTACGGCCAGAGGGATCCCTCCAAGATCAAGCTCATACCCCTCAGGAAGTTCGGGGAGAACGCCTCCAGGATACGCGTGGGCGATCAGGTAGAGGTGGATGGCCAGGTGGGAGTCGTCAGCTACGTGGGGTCCGGCAGGGTGGCGGTCGACTTCAACCACAGGCTGGCCGGCAAGGTCCTCGTCTACGACGTGGAGGTGGTCAAGGTACTCAAGGAGCCGGAGGAGAAGGTCAGGGCGCTGGTCTCCTACACGCTTAGGATCCAGGACGGCGCCCTGAAGGCGTCGGTGGAGGGCGACTCCGCGGTGGTCACGCTTCCGACGGACAAGTACGAGGAGGGGGCCTATTACCTAAGGCGCATAGCCGCGAGCTACGTCTTCAGGTACGTGCCCACGATAAATAAGGTGGTGTTCCAGGAGGTATACGAGAGAACCGAGGAGAGGCCGGCTGAGCAGGCCGGAGGAAGGTCCGAGGCTCAGGCAACCCCAAGCTCGTCCACGAGCGAGCAGGCCTGATCCACGCTCGGCCTCAGCTTGTGCAATATGGTATACCTGTTAGGCCTTATGTAGGGGGCCATCGCCACCGCCCGGCAGACCTCCTCCCTGGTTATCCCCAGCTGCCTGAAGGACGTGGGGGCCCCGACGTCCTCCAGCGCTTCGACGATGCGCCTCCACTTCATGCCGTGCAGCCTCGCGGCTATCACGGTCGCGATGCCGACCTTCTCCCCGTGGAGCCCCTTGCCCGGCGAGATCGCATCCAGCGCGTGGCTTATCAGGTGCTCGGATCCGCTGCAGGGCCTGCTGCTCCCCGCTATCCCCGCGGCCACGCCGGCGCTTATCAGGGCCTCCACCAGCACCCTTATTCCCTCCTCGTCCATCCTCCCTATCGACTTCCTGTTGGAGATCGCCACCCGCGCGCTCAGGAGCGCCAGGTGGGCCGCGTACTCCCCGTAGTATTCCCCGGCCTCCGCCCTGGCCAACCTCCAGTCCCTGGTGGCCGTTATCTTCGCCAGCAGGTCCCCGAAGCCGCTCCTCGTCAGCCTGGGCGGCGATGATGATATCGCGCGTATGTCGGCTATCACCGCCCTGGGGGGCGAGAGCACCTCGCTGTAGGGCTTGTCGGAACCCCTGAGGGAGGCCATGGGGCTCGCTATGCCGTCGTGGGCCGCGCTCGTGGGGACGCTGGCGAACCAGACCCCGGCCAGGTACGCGGCGTGCTTGGCCACATCTATCGGCTTTCCTCCCCCGAGCCCGACTATGACGTCGAAGCCCCTCGCCCTCTCCGCGGCGGTTCTCGCCTCCTCGACTGTTGGGGAGTCCACGATCAACACCTCGTAATCCAGCCCGGCCCCCCTCAGGCCCCTTCCCACGGTCTCGCCGAACATCCCCCAGACGTTCGGTCCGGCGATGACCAGCGCCCTCCTCGCGTCGCGCACCTCCTTTATCTCGTCCCCCACGGCCCCCAACAGATCCTCCCCCACGACGACGCGCTCCGGCAACCTCATGAGGTGCCTCTTCCTGGCCGCCTCCGCGTCCAACCTGCGCTGAGTGGACAGAAGCTCAAATAAGCTATTCGCACCCTCGCGCT
>CAYFJD010000131.1:0-2494 GCA_964343285.1 uncultured Nitrososphaerales archaeon | reverse complement strand
CTTCCACCCCGAGCTGAGCGGCGGGGCGGGGGTCCTGGTCATGAGGGGGGCGCTGGAGGCCCTCGGCGTCCTCCGCCGGGCCTGACGCCGGCCCTGGCAGCCGCCTCCTCCAGCGCGGAGGCCACGCGCTCGGCCCCCACGTCCATGACGTAGGAGGAGAACCTGGGGCCCCTGTCGGACCCTATGAGGGCCCTGTAGAGGGCCCTGAAGAAGGCCGGCGGGTCTATCCCGCGCCTCCTGGCCACCTCGAAAGCGGCGTTCTGGATGGCGGCGGGGTCCGGCGCGGACCTTATCACAGAGGCGAGCTCCGCCATAGCCTCAGCCTCCTCCCTGGAGGGGACGTACTCCGGGGCCCTTCCCTCGACCTCGAGCGCCCACCTCCTGGCCTTGACTATCCTCTCCAAGAGCCCCGGCGTCGGCTCGGACCTCAGCATCCCGTAGCGGCGGAGGCGCTCCACGACGAACTCCACGGCCCTGTCCTCCGGGGCCGCGCGCCCGAGCTCGGCCAGGAGCCTGTAGGGGACGTGGACGTCCGGGGAGGGGGGAGGGCGCAGGAAGTTGACGTACTCGTAGAGGCCCCTGAGCCTCACCTCCCTTGGAGGGGACTCCCCCCTCCACTCCTCCAGGTCCTCCTGCTCCTCCTCCACCGCCTCCCCCCTGCCGAAGTAGAAGTCCTCCAGCTCGTCGTACTCGTCCACGTACTTCGGCACGTCCTCGAGCGAGACGTACCTCGTGCCCGCTATCCTCTTGTACATCAGCAGGATCAGGCTCTGCTTGGTCCCGTACCTGAGCCAGGCCTGGGGCGTGACGACGTTGCCGGCCGACTTCGAGATCTTCCTGCCGCCCCTGTCCAGGAAGAGCTCGTACCTGACGTGGTGGGGGTGGGGGAACCCGAGGATCTCGTCGGAGACCCTGTCGTTAACCCTTATCGAGTCCTCCAGGTCCTTCCCGTAGGCCTCGAACCTTATGTCGAGGGCGGCCCACCTCGCGGCCAGCTCCACCTTCCAGCTCAGCTTCCAGTCCCCGCTCGACAGCTTCACCTCCCCCTTGTGGCCGCACCCGGGTATCCACCTCCCCCCTATCTCGGCCCCGACGCACTCGTATGTGATCGAGTCCGTCCTCGGGTCGTAGCCCGTCGCCACGGTCGTGTATATCCTGCCGCACCTCTCGCAGACCACGAAGACGGGGAGGCGCTCCACGAACTTCTCCTGCCCGGTCACCTCCCTTATCACCTCGCCGACCTCTGGGGCGCGGGACAGGATCCTCCTGGCCTGGGGCACCAGCAAGCCGGACCTGTAGGCCTGGGCGCCGGACATGGGGGTGTACTCGACCCCCAGCTCGTCCAGCGCCTCCGCGAGGAGGGAGCTCATGTGCTCCCCGTAGCTCCCGTGGCACCCGAACGGGTCCGGTATCCTCGAGACGGGCTCGCCCAGGTGCCTGGAGAGCCAGTCCGGCAGCCCGGCCGGGACCTTCCTGAGCCCGTCCATGTCGTCCGAGAACGCTATGAGCTCGGACCTGTGCCCGGAGTCCTCGAGCGCGAGCTTGACCCCGTAGGCCCTGACGGCGTCCGAGAGGCTCCCTATGTGGGGTATCCCGGAGGCTCCGAGTCCGCTCTCCACCCTCATGAAGGAGACGTCCCTCCCGAGGGACAGGTCCCTCTCCACGACGTCCCTCGCGACCTTATCCAGCCACGTGCCCCTCCCCACTACCTGGACCACGGGCCGCCGGGGGAGGGACCCCACATAAACGTTAGCTCACCTGTAGTAGGGGACGGGCTGCTTCTCTATCGTCTTGCCCTCCCTGGAGTTCCTTACGCGCCTTATCGCCTCCTCTATGTGCCTGAGCTCCACGGCGGCCTCCTCCACGTGCTCCCTCGCGTCCTTCGGGTTCGGGTACTTGTCTATGAACTCCTGGAGGACTATGGAGACCGCGGTGTTGACGACGGAGGCCAGGTCCGCCCCGCTGAAGCCCTCCGTCACCTCCGCTATCTTCTCTATGTCCACGTCCGGGGCGAGGGGCTTGCCCCTCAGGTGTATCCTGAGTATCTCGGCCCTGCTCCTCCTGTCGGGCAGCGGCACGTAGATCAGCTTGTCGAACCTCCCGGCCCTGAGGAGGGCCGGGTCTATCATGTCTATGCGGTTCGTGGCGGCCAGGACCACCACGCCCGAGAGGGGCTGGAGGCCGTCCAGCTCCGTCAGCAGCTGGCTCACCACCCTCTCCGTCACCATGGAGTCCGCGGAGAGCCCCCTCACGGGCGCGAGCGCGTCTATCTCGTCGAAGAAGACGACGCAGGGGGCCGCCTGCCTCGCCTTCCTGAAGACCTCCCTGACGGCCCTCTCGCTCTCGCCCACCCACTTGCTGAGGAGCTCCGGGCCGCGCACGCTTATGAAGTTGGCCTCGCTCTCCGTGGCCACGGCCTTCGCCAGGAGGGTCTTCCCAGTCCCGGGCGGCCCGTAGAGCAGGATGCCCTTCGGTATCGTGTACCCCAGCCTGC
>CAYFJD010000130.1:0-2513 GCA_964343285.1 uncultured Nitrososphaerales archaeon | reverse complement strand
TTTTGCGCTCAAGTAATATAGACCGAGCGTCAACCCATCGCGTGACCCTCCTGAGGCTGGCGGCCGGCCCTCTCCTCGCGAATTCCTACGTCATTTGCGACGACGGGGAATGCGTGTTGGTGGATCCCTCCGGCGACGCCGAGACGATCATGCGGTCACTCCGCGGCAGGGATCTTAGACTCGTGGTGGCGACGCACCTCCATTTCGACCACGTCTGGGGGGCCAAGCCGCTGGTGGAGGCCTCGGGCGCGGAGTTCCTGGTGCACAGATCAGACTGGGAGCTCAGGCGCCAGCTCCTGGCCTTGGCGGAGGACTTGGGCTTCAGGGCCCCTGAGCTCCCGGACCGCGTTAGATTCGTCGAGGACGGTCAGGTGATCTGGGGCGACCTCGAGGTCTTGCACACGCCCGGCCACACCCCGGGCTCCATAACCCTGGTGGGCGACGGGTTCGTGCTGACCGGCGACCTCCTGTTCAGGGGCTCCGTAGGAAGGGCCGATTTGCCGGGATCCAATCTCAAGCTTTTAATATCATCAGTATGTAAGATATACAGGAAGATACCCCATCACTACGTGGTGTACCCTGGCCACGGCCCGCCCACGACGGTGGGCGCGGAGGCCGCGCACAACCCGTTCGTCGACGCCTCGTCCTGCGCCTCGCTCAATCCAGGAGCGCCACGTGGTAGTTCCCATGCGACCTAATTTCCTTGCATCTGGCCTCCACCGATGCCCCCAACCTCTTGACCTCGGTGACCAGGGAATGGTACTCGCCGGCCTCCCCTATCGGATCGATCCCTCTCTCCCTCAAGCTCCGCAGGAACTCGCGCGACGTGCGAGCGTCGACGCGGGTGCACACGAGATCGCGGATCCTATCCTCGGCCCCGATGACGATGAAAGACATCTCCTCGAGCTCGTCCTCCAGCACCTTCTCCGGATCCATCCCCCAGAGCGGCTCCCTCAACTCGGCCCCCGCCATCCCGGCCATCTCCTCCATGTACTTCAGGTGGTCCTCCACGTTCTGGTCGCCGGCGACTATGCGCGAAACCCCCAGCGATCTCAGGAGCCCGGCCTCCTCCTCCTTCTCCTTCCCCCTGTGGACCCTCAATACGACGAGCGGCGTGGACATGGCGCCCGCGAGCTCCACGACCTTCGAGATGTTGATCAGGTGCGGCGATGGCCTGGGGAATTCGTAGACGAAGGTGACGAAGAGGTCCACCGGCCACTCGATCAGCGCGGCGTGGACGGAGTCCTTGCCGCCCGAGAAGAGCGCCGCCTTCAGCCCCACGAGCCCTCCGCGTTGTAGGCAACATTTAAGTTTGCGGGCAATAGATGGTCCACGTGGCGGACCGTCTATACTGCATATATCGCATACCCATAGAGCAGGTCAACGGGAACTCGTACGTGGTGGTCGTCGGGGGAGAGGCCGCGATCGTCGACACCGGGATCCCCGGGAGCGCCGATAAGATATTGAGGGAGATCGATGCCATCGGCGCCAAGGTATCCGCAATAATATTGACGCACTATCACCTGGATCACACCGGCTCCGCCGCGGAATTGAGGGCGGCCACGGGCGCCAAGATCTACGTGCACGAGGCCGACGCGCCCTTCGTCAGCGGTAGGGAGAGACCCCCCTTACCGCCCACTGTTCCCAAGGAGACCCTCGAGGCCTACTCGCGCATGAGGCCGGTGGAGCCCGACGTCCTCCTCAGGGACGGCGATCGCGTCTTCGGCTTCCGCGTCGTGCACGTGCCCGGCCACACGCCCGGCTCGATAGTGCTCCACGATGGCCGTGCCCTCTTCGCAGGCGATAACGTGAACGTGAGGGACGGCTCCATACAGGGTTCACCGGCGCCCTACGACTGGGACAACGCGAGGGCCAGGGAGAGCCTGAGGAGGATCCTGGAACTCGAATTCGACGTGTTGCTCCCCGGCCACGGCCCCCCGGTCGTTGGGGACGCGTCGAAGAGGGCCAGGGAGGCTCTTAAGTAAATTTTAATAATTTATTTGTCAGGAATCGCGATGCGATGTCTTACCTCGTCCTAGGCGGCACGGGGTTCGTGGGATCCCAGCTGGTTAAGATGCTCGTGGGGCGCGGCCTCGACGTGGTCGTGATGAGCCGCTCCGGCAACGTTTCGAGGCTCGGCGACGCGGCGTCTAAGGTCAAGGTGGAGAGGGGGTCCGTGGGCGAGCTTCCGGATATACTGCACGCGATAAAGAGCCATTCCGTCCGCAAGATCGCATACCTGGTCTCCGAGTCCCCTCCCTGGACGCCCATGAACGTGACCAAGACAATGATAATGGGGTTCCTGAACGTCCTAGAGGCGTCCAGGATAATGGACGTGGAGAGGCTCGTGTGGGCCAGCTCCTACGCCCAGATAGGACCGCCGGAGCTCTACGGGGGAAGGAAGGTCGACGAGGACGCGCCCGTGAGGCCGGTGAGCCCCCACGGCGTCAGCTACTTCGCGAACGAGTTCGCGGCCAACTTCTACGCGGAGAACTACGGCCTAGACGTCCTCG
>CAYFJD010000129.1:0-2524 GCA_964343285.1 uncultured Nitrososphaerales archaeon | reverse complement strand
AGGGCGTCCTCTGGGAGCCCTACCTGTCCATGGCCTCGGCCTCCGGCCTTCGCGTCGAGCCGTGCGAGATCGAGTACTGCTGCCTGCTGGCCGCGAACTCCGGCGTCGCGGATCAGTACGAGAGGATATCCAGGGTGGCGGCGGAGGCGATATCGTCCGCGGGGTCCGCGGACCTCGCGGCCTACGCCGAGCTGGTCGGCCTCCCCGCGAAGCTCGTCGAGTCGTCCGTCCGCAGCTACCGCTTCTACGAGGAGCCGGACGTCGCGTACCTCGAGAGGATCCTGGGGGTCGCCAGGAGGGCCCTACTCCCGGATTTCTCCGCGCGCGAGGCCGTGGCCGTCTGAGGGCGCGCCGACCTTATAGGGCGGTTTCGGCGCACGTGAGCCATGGCGCGGCCTGGCGGCCCGGCCGGGCGCCTGGAGGGGAGGGTGGCGCTGGTCACGGGCGCCTCGAGGGGGATAGGGCGCGCCGTGGCGGAGGCCCTCGCGTCGGAGGGCGCCAGGGTTGCGGTCAACTACAACAGGAACAGGGGCCTGGCGGAGGAGCTCGCGTCGAGGATAGGGGGAATAGCGGTGGGCGCCGACGTCTCCGACCGCGGGGAGGTCAGGTCGATGATCAGGAGGGTCGAGTCGGAGCTGGGGCCGATATCGATACTCGTGAACAACGCGGGAATCATGGAGTCCGTGACCCTCGAGGAATTCGACGAGGCCAAGTTCAGGAGGATGATGGACGTGAACCTGATGGGCGCGATCTACACGACGCTGGAGGCCCTGGAGGACCTCAAGTCGACCCGCGGGGTGATCGTCAACGTGGCCTCCAACGCGGGGATAGGCACGGCCCTCCAGGGCACCACGTTCTACGCGGTCAGCAAGGCCGCGGTGATAGCCCTCACGAGGAGGTTGGCCTTCGACCTGGCGCCGTACGGGATCAGGGTCAACGCGGTGGCCCCGGGCTGGGTGGAGACGGACATGACGGTGGGCGGGAGGGACGCGGAGGCCCTCAGGTCGTTCTTCAGGTCCAGGTCGATGCTGAGGATGACCGGCCTGCCCAGGCACGTGGCGGCGGCCGTCCTCTTCCTGGCCTCCCCCGACTCGGAGTACGTGACCGGCCAGGTGCTCGTTGTCGACGGGGGGAGGATCGATTACCTGACGCACGGCGTCTGAGCTAGAGGAGGTGCGCCTGGGACTCCTCCCCTGGACTCCCCTCGTAGCGCCGGTCGAGCAGCTCCCTGAGCCTCCTCGCCCTCTTCTCCCCTATCACCCTCGCGAGGGCCCCCTCGGACGCGGAGAAGACCGCGGAGGGGGAGCCGAAGCGCCTGAGGAGCCTGTCGGCCAGCTTCGGCCCTATCCCAGGCGCCGAGGCGAGGAAGTACAGCTGGGCCTGTGCCAGGCCGCCCCTGGACCTCTTGACCACGCGCGGGCCCCCCTTCCCCTCCTCCAACGCGCGCGCGGCCGCCCTCTCCAGGAACACGGCGGTCTGGCCCGGCCCGGACGTGAAGACGGTCCTCACGTTCAGGTCCATGATCAGCGCCGCCAGCGCCCCGTAGTACACCCTCTCGTTCCTGAAGAGGGACTCGAGGTCCGATGGGTCGCCCTCCACGAGCACCACCGGGATCTCGTAGCCCCTGGAGAGCTCCATCGCCTGCCTGAAGAGCCTCCCGTCGTATATGGACGCGACGAAGTCGTGCGCCGACTTGCGCTCCACCGCCACCTTGTCCGCGATCACGTAGTCCGCCACCTCGAGCATCCTGAACTCCACGACGACCCCCATGGACCTCAAAATCTCCGGTATCTCGGACTGCTCCTCCCTGCGGTCCGCGACTATCCTCGGGGCGCCGGACACGCGGGCTTTAAGGGCCCCCGCCTAAAAACAGTTGGCGCTCGGAAAGGCGTTTATGACGAGTCGACGTCGACGTCGGCGGTGGGCCCGGGTGCGCTACGACTTCCAGGTCGACTCGGCGGAGCGCCTCCCCGCCCCCGGCGTCGTGGCCGCGGCCGAGGCGGCCGAGGCGGCCGGGTTCCGCGCCTTCTGGAGGGGGGAGACGAACGGCAGGGACCCGGTGGCGATACTCGGGGCGGCCGCGCTGAGGACGTCCCGGATAATGCTCGGCTCCTCGATACTCAACGTCTTCGCCAGGAGCCCCGCCTCCGCGGCGATGGCCGCGGCAACGCTGCAGGAGCTGAGCGGCGGCCGGTTCCTGCTGGGCCTGGGCGTCGGGAACAGGAACATAGCGTCGTGGCACGGCAGGTCCTTCGGGAGCCCCCTGAGGTCGATGGAGGAGTACGTGGGCATCGTGCGCGCGGCGCTGGAGGGCGGCAGGACCTCCCACCGCGGCTCCGTCCACGGCAGCTACGGCTTCAGGCTGGCGTTCCGCGTCCCCCGCGTCCCCATATACATCGCGGCCCTCGGCCCCAGGATGTCCGAGCTGGCGGGGAGGGTGGCGGACGGCGTCCTGGCGAACCCGGGGCTGGTCTCTATAAACCACCGACGCTGCCGGCGAGAGGATGCGGCTGATTACACGTGG
>CAYFJD010000128.1:0-2546 GCA_964343285.1 uncultured Nitrososphaerales archaeon | reverse complement strand
GTAGCCGGACAAGCTACGACCCCTCTCCACGGCCTCCCTTTTATCCGTTGCGCAACAACGCGCGGCCCCGAAGAAAGGATTTAACGCCGGCGGGCGCCGGACCCGAGGAAGGGATTGGGCCGCTTAGCCGTCGTCAAGGTGAGCGGGGCGGTCTTCGACCTGGAGAGGAGGGGCGGCGAGGTCGTCAGGCTGGTGGCGGAGCAGCTGAGGGCGGCGTCGGACGAGGGCTGGCGCCTGGTCGCCGTGGCGGGCGGCGGCAACCCGGCGCGGCTCTACATAAGGGCGGCGAGGGAGCTGGGGGCGAGCGAGGCCGCGCTCGACCAGCTCGGGATACTCATAACGAGGGCGAACGCGGAGCTGCTCATAGCGGCCCTCGGGGGCCTGGCCTATCCGTACGTCCCCAAGACGCTCGAGGAGCTGCTGGCCGCGAGCGCCTCCAGCAGGAGCGTGATAGTCATGGGGGGCCTGCAGCCGGGCCAGAGCACCAACGCGGTGGCAGCGCTGGCCGCCGAGAGCCTGGGCGCGGACGTTCTCGTGAACGCGACGGACGTGGACGGTGTGTACACGGAGGACCCGAGGAAGAACCCGGCCGCCAGGAAGCTGAGGTCCGTAGGGGTGGAGGAGCTGGCCCGCCTCCTGAGCCCCTCGGAGCACAGGGCCGGAACCTACGAGCTCCTGGACCACGTCTCCCTGCACATACTTGAGAGGTCCAGGATACCCGCCGTCGTGACGAGCTACGACCGCATCCTGGCGGCGCTCCGCGGCGAGGAGGTCGGCACGCGCATAGTCTACGGGTAGGCCGCGCGTCGGCGGATTTTTTAGGGGCCGGGGCGGAGGCCCGCCGTGCCCAAGAAGGAGAGGGAGTCCTTCGACGTCCCGCCACACACCCACTGCAAGGTCTGCGGCAGGCCGATACCCCTCGGCCAGGTCTACTGCTCCAGGGAGTGCGCGGAGAAGGATCGCCAGAGCCAGCGCCGCTCCACGATGCTCTTCGCCGCCTACATGGGCGCCGTGGCGGTCCTGTTCATAGTCCTGATGCTCATAACGGCGCACGCCAAGTGAGGGAAAGCTTTTATCCCATCCGTCCCCCGGCGGCGCAAATGGTCGATCGCCTTTGGCGACGGCGGGATGGGGCGCGGCGACGCGAAGTTCGAGGTGACGCCCTGGTCGGTCGTGGGGGAGGTGGACTACGACCGGCTGATCGAGGAGTTCGGCACCTCCAGGCTGACGGACGAGCTGATGGGGCGCCTCAGGAGGGTGCTCGGGGAGGACCACTTCCTACTGAGGAGGAGGATCTTCTTCTCGCACAGGGACCTGGACCTGGCCCTCGACGACGTGGAGTCCGGCAGGGGCGTCTTCCTGTACACAGGGAGGGGGCCGAGCGGCCCCATGCACGTCGGCCACATAATACCGTTCTACTTCACGAAGTGGCTGCAGGACAAGCTGAAGGCCAACGTCTACATACAGCTGACGGACGACGAGAAGTTCCTGGAGCGCAGGAGGGGGCTGAGCCTGGAGGAGACCAGGAAGTGGGCCTACGAGAACGCCCTCGACATAATCGCGGTGGGGTTCGACCCGGACAGGACCTTCATAGTGCAGGACACGGAGTACATGGGCAACATGTACCCGCTCGTCATAAGGATAGCGTCGAAGCTGACGTTCAACGCGGTTAGGGCCACCTTCGGGTTCACCGGGGAGACGAACATAGGCATGCTGTTCTACCCGGCCGTCCAGATAGCCCCGACGATGTTCGAGCGCCGCCGCTGCCTCATACCGGCCGCCATAGACCAGGACCCCTACTGGAGGCTCCAGCGCGACATAGCGGAGGACCTGGGGTTCTACAAGACCGCCGCCATACACAGCAAGTTCGTGCCGCCCCTCACGGGCCCGGCGGGCAAGATGAGCGCCTCGAGCCCGGAGGGGGCCATATACCTGACGGACGGCCCCGAGGAGGTCCGGAGGAAGGTGATGAAGTACGCCTTCTCGGGGGGCCAGCCCACCGTGGAGCTCCACAGGAGGTACGGGGGGAACCCCGACGTGGACGTCTCCTTCCAGTGGCTCTACATGTTCTTCGAGCCGGACGACGCGAGGATCGAGAGGATACGCGAGGACTACGTGAGCGGGGCCCTCCTGTCGGGCGAGCTCAAGGAGATACTCGTCGAGAAGCTGAACTCGTTCCTGGAGGCCCACCGCGAGTCCAGGGAGCGCGCCAAGGAGCTCTACCACCTTTTCGTGCGCGACGGGGCCCTCGCGAGGGAGATGCTCTCCAAGAGGCACGGCATATAAAACGGATCTCGCACCGCGCATGGGCTTTATGCGCCGCCTCCGCGCCGCACCCCTACGTAGGCGCGTTGGGCGATTGGGAGTGGCCGGCTGAACCGGTCGGCCTTGCGGCCTTCCGGCTTACACCGCCACCCCATCGACGCCGTCTTCTACGGCAGCCCTCCTCCGCCTCGACGCCCCCTTGCGGGAGCGCCGGGGCGGATGGCCCCCTCGTCTCGGGAAGGGCTTCCCCCTTAGATGCTTTCAGGGGTTATCCCAAGCGG
>CAYFJD010000127.1:0-2602 GCA_964343285.1 uncultured Nitrososphaerales archaeon | reverse complement strand
GAGCACAGGCCGATCGTGCCCTACGCGCTCATCGCGATAGCCGTGATCGTCGTGGTCGTTGCGGCTGTCGTGGCGGCGCGCCGCCGCGGGAGGGCCTCCTCGGGTTGAACCCGCTGGACGCCTTCATGTACGCGATAGAGGCGCTCAGGGACAGGAAGGTCAGGTCGGCCCTCACCATCATAGGCATAATGATAGGGCCCGCCGCAATAGTGGGGATAACGTCCCTGACGGGTGGATACGGCGCCCAGATATCTTCGCAGCTCCTCAAGCTCGGCACGAACACAATACTCGTCACGCCGTCGGGCGGCTACACCCTCACCCAGAGGGACGTGCAGACGATCTCATCGATGCCGGGCGTGGTGGGCGCGTATCCGTTCTACGACGTCCCGGCCTACATAAACACGCCCGCGGGGAGGGAGGCCGTCGACGTGATAGCGATAAACCTGCAGGGGCTGGTGGGGACGCTGCCCGGCCTGCAGCTCCAGTCCGGGTCCCTTCCCCCGCCCACGGAGGCGGCGGAGGCCGTCCTGGGGTATTACGTGGCGAACCCGCAGAACTCCAGGATGCCCAGGTATGGGGTGGGCGGCGTCATCACCATCAACGTGGCCACGCCGCAGGGCGTCGTCTCGAGGAGCTTCCTGGTGTCCGGCGTGTTCCAGGAGGTCGGGCCGACCTTCATAGCGGACCTGGACCAGTCGATCTTCCTCCAGCTGCCGGCCGGCAGGGAGCTCACGGGCAGCCCCTACTACTCCGGGATACTGGTTCACGTCTCCAGTTCCGGCCTGATAAACGCCACGGAGACCAGGATAAAGGACGTCTACGGCAACGACGTGCAGGTGCTGTCGACCCAGATGGGCATAAGCGTCGCCAACACCATCATAGGTTTCCTGAACATGCTGCTGGCCTCGGCGGCCGGCGTCTCCTTCCTGGTGGCCTTCGTAGGGGTCACCACCACCATGTACACGAGCGTCGTGGAGAGGACGAGGGAGATAGGCGTGCTGAAGGCGCTGGGCTTCACGAACAGGGACGTGGTGCTCATGTTCCTGGCGGAGTCGGTAGTTATGGGCGCCGCGGGCGGCCTCGCCGGGATAGCGCTGGGCGTTGGGGTCTCGTACGCGCTGGCGGACCTCATGCCGATCCTGGGCGGGCGCCTCGCCGTGGGCGCGCTGGGGCGCGTGAGCCCCGTCGTCTCGCTGCCCATCGTGGCGGCGACGTTCTTGGCCTCGATCGCGATAGGGTTGGTCGCCGGCCTGGTGCCCGCCTTGAGGGCCGCCAGGATGGACCCCGTCGCCGCCCTCAGGTACGAGTGAGGGCGACGGAAATCATCGTCCTCCCTCAAAGAGTCGAATTCCATTCAGACGATTTGAAAGTATTTTCGAGCATCGACGCTAGTTTGGAAACGGTTTTATAGACGGCCGATCGGCCATCCCCCGGAGGTGGTCGCTTCGCCCCCTAGAGCTTACGAGATAGTCGTGATAGGCGATCGCTGCAAGGAGTGCTCGCTCTGCATCAACGTGTGCCCCAAGGACGTCCTGGCGAGGGGCCAGAGGATGAACAGGAAGGGCTACAGGGCCACCGTGCCCGTGAAGCCCGAGGCCTGCGTGGGCTGTCGCGTCTGCGAGTGGGCCTGCCCGGACTTCGCGCTCTTCGTCAGGCCGTCGGAGAAGCCCGTGGGGCGCGTTGTCTGGGCGAACGAGGAGGAGGTGATAAGCCGTTGAAGGCCGAGTTCCTGAACTCGAACCAGGCCATCGCCGAGGGCGCGATGGCCGCGGGGCTGGGCGTCTACGTGGGCTACCCGATAACCCCGTCGAGCGACATGTTCGAGTACCTATCCGAGGAGCTCCCGAAGAGGGGAGGGGTCGTGTTCCAGGCGGAGGACGAGATAGCCTCCATAAACGCGCTCGTCGGCGCGTCGCTCGCCGGCGCGAAGGCCATGACCGCCACCAGCGGGCCGGGCTTCAGCCTCATGATGGAGGGGATAGGCTTCGCCGCGATGGTGGAGGCGCCGCTCGTGGTAGTGGACGTCATGAGGGCGGGCCCGAGCACGGGCATAGCAACCCAGGTCGGCCAGGGGGACATCTACCAGGCCAGGTGGGGATCCCACGGCGTCTACAACTTGGTCGCGTACGCGCCTGCGAGCGCGCAGGAGGCCTACGACTACGCCGTGAAGTCCTTCAACGCCGCTTACCTGGTGAGGACCCCCGTCATACTGATGAGCGACGCCATACTGGCCCACACGAGGGAGAGGGTGGTCCTCAGGGATCCCGGGGAGCTGGAGATAGTCGGGCGCAAGGCCCCGAAGGTCCCGCCGGATCAATACAGGCCCTATCGCCCGGATCCCGAGGACCTCGTGCCCCCCATGGCGTTCTACGGCGAGGGCTACCACGTGATAGCGGAGAGCCTCTCGCACGACGAGAGGGGGTACTACAAGACGGACGACGAGACCTACCGCGCGCTGGTTTCGCGCCTGGTCAGAAAGGTGGAGGCCAACAAGAAGAAGCTCGTGGCGTCCAAGTCCTACTACGTGGAGGACGCCGACGTGCTGTTCGTGGCCATAGGCGCCCTCGCGAGGAACCTGCTGGCGCTCGTGAGGGAGCTCAGG
>CAYFJD010000126.1:0-2609 GCA_964343285.1 uncultured Nitrososphaerales archaeon | reverse complement strand
GGGATCCGAGCATCGGTCCAATTGGCCAAGTGGATAATATGCTCGGCTTGGCCCTACGCGAACTCCACCCCGCACATAGGGACCTTCATGCACTTGATATCGGCGGACGTCTACGCGCGCTACCTTCGCCTGAAGGGCGAGGAGGTCGTGGCGGTCTCCGGGTCGGACGAGCACGGGACCCCCATAGAGGTGGAGGCCCTGCGCCGCGGCGCGAGCCCCCGCGAGATCACCGACGCGAACCATGAGACGATAGTCAGGCTGCTGAAGGAGTACATGGTGGAGGCGCTGTACTACACGAGGACCGAGTCCCCCACGCACGTCGAGTTCGTCCGGGATTTCTACAGGAGGATAGAGGAGAGGGGCTACGTGTTCAAGAGGGAGGTGGAGATGTTGTTCTGCCCCAGGGACGGCATCTTCCTGCCCGACCGCTTCGTCGTTGGCACCTGTCCCTACTGCGGTTACGAGAACGCCAAGGGCGATCAGTGCGAGCGCTGCGGCAAGCTCCTTGAGCCCACCCTCCTCATAAACCCCAGGTGCGCGATCTGCGGCTCCAAACCGGTGGTGAGGACCACGACGCACTGGTACTTCGACCTGCCGAAGCTGGAGGGCGCCATCAGGGAGTACATATCCTCCAACGAGCGGCTGCCGGACAACGCCAGGAACTACAGCCTGCGCCTCCTCGAGGAGGGGCTGAAGCCGAGGGCTCTCACGCGGGACAATAGGTGGGGGATCCCGGCGCCCTTCGAGGGCGCGGAGGGCAAGACCATCTACGTGTGGATGGAGGCCGTCCTGGGATACCTCTCGGCCGTGAAGGAGCTGGGGGAGCGCACCGGACGCCCGGGGCTCCTAGACTACTTCTGGAAGTCCAGGGACGCCCGGCCCGTCTGCTTCATAGGCAAGGACAACGTGCCCTTCCACACGATAATATTCCCGGCGCTCCTGATGGCGTCGGGCGAGGGCTACGCCCTTCCGTGGCAGGTCTCCTCCACGGAGTACATAACCATGGAGGGCGAGAAGTTCTCGAAGAGCGCCGGAATAGGTATCTGGATGGACAAGGCCCTGAGGGTCGCGGACGGCGAGGTATGGAGGTTCGTCATAATGTACATGAGGCCCGAGTCGAGGGACGTGAGCTTCTCCTGGAAGGAATTCGCGCGGATAGTGAACGCGGAGCTCAACGATAACCTCGGGAACTTCGCGCACCGCGTGCTCACGCTGGCGCACCGCAGGTTCGGCTCGAGCGCTCCCCCCTGTGCGGCCGCCGCCGGCCCGCTGACCTCCGCCGCCTCATCGACGCTCGCCAAGTACCTGAACCTGATGGATGCCTTCAGGATGCGCGACGCCGCCAGGGCCATCCTCGAGCTTTCGGCGACAGGTAACGAACGCCTGAGCGTCGATAAACCGTGGGCGTCCGGCCGGGGGGCGGACGAGGCGCTCTGCGACTACTTGGCGGCACTGGATGCGATCGCGATAATGATGAGCCCGTTCATGCCCAGGAGGGCCCGGAGCCTCTGGAGGATGCTGGGGCGCGACGGGGAACCGGAGGACTCCCGCGCGGCGCTGCCGAGCTCGCCGCGCGGGGCGCTGGAGAAGCCTTACCCGCTCTTCTCCAAGGTGCCCGACTCGCCCGAGGAGCTGAGGCGCCTCTACGAGGGGGAGAGCGTCACACCGCCAGCTTGAGCTGGATGGCGACCGACTCCGGTATGTTGAGCTTGGCGAGCTGCGCCAGGACGCGCTGGTCGGCTGCCTCTATATCTATGAGCCTGCGATGGATCCTTAGCTCCCACTTATCGTAGGTTTTGCTGCCCTCGCCGCAGGGGCTCTTCCTGGTCACGACGACGAGCTTCTTCGTCGGGAGCGGTATCGGGCCGCGAACCCGCGCGCCCATCTTCTCGCTTATCTCCTTTATCTGGGCGGCGACCTTGTTGATGTCGTCCAGGCTCTGCGACGTCAGCTTGATCCTCGCCCTCTGGGGCATGCAGAACCCCCTTCCCGTCGTCCTTTAAAGGCTTTAGGGCCCGTCCAGCACGACCACGCGGCCGGTGAATCCCACGTTGAGCTGGAGCCGCCCCCTGAAAGACGTTACGTATCCGTCCTCCACGCGTATGCGCTTGCCGACCTCCACCCCCACCATGTCGTAATTCCACAAAGTCAGCCCTATTTCGCCGCTCTCGTCCGCGAGGACCGCGGTGACGTACCTGGCCGGCTCGAGAGGCTCCGGCAGGCGGAACTCCTTCACCGCGCCCATGTTCTTCACTATTCCCTCCACGGTCACGTGCTTGTCCCCCTTCCTGAGCTCCGACACGCTGACGCGCGCGGCCATTGATCGATCCGGGCGCGCCCGCTCAATAAAGTTATTTAACGTATCGGCCTAGATGCGCGCGTTAACTTCGGACGACATGGACGCCCTGCGGAATTGGACTTGCGCGGGCCTCTCCCGATGCCCTCCATCCAAGGCCGCTTAGCAAGTTTTTAATAAAACACCTGGTCAATGCGGCCCGAGCCGCCGGCGCGCTTAGAACGCCGGCGGCGCTTTGCGCGGGGGTTGCCGAGCGGCCAAAGGCGCGGGGCTTAGGCCCCCGTCCCGCAGGGGTTCGTGGGTTCGAATCCCA
>CAYFJD010000125.1:0-2654 GCA_964343285.1 uncultured Nitrososphaerales archaeon | reverse complement strand
CCCATCAACAACCTCCCGAGCGCGAGCCAGGCGGCCAACGCGTAGATCATGGAGACGAGCGGCGCGGAGGCGATGCCGCCCTGCATCTTTACCTTGAGCGCGTAAAGGGCGAGCGCCGCGACCGACGCCCCCAATATGAGCATCTGGGTTCCGGGTCCCAGGAACCAGATGATGGGCCACGCGTCGACGAGCATCCAAGCCACCGGGGACACCATGTAAGATAGCATGATGGGCCACGTCCTCCCCACGATCCTGAGCGCCTTCGGCATTAGCAGCAGCGTTCCCCTTATCCACCTCTCCCTCTGCCTCAGGAGCCTCCTGAGGCTCGTGACCGCCAGCGTGTGCACGCGGGGCGAGCTCAGGAACTCCACGCGGTAGCCCTTCTCGTACAGCCTTATGGTCAGGTCCAGGTCCTCGGCGGGCGCCCTAGGATCCCACATGCCCACGTCCTCCAGCGCGCTCCTCGAGATGAAGTACCCGGAGCCCAGGAGCGGCACGAAGCCCGACAGCCTCCTCATCGCCGGTATCAGGTAGTTATTGTTGACCTCCAGCTCCCCGTGTTGAGCGAGCGTCAACGAGCCCTTCTCCCTCGGGTTCCTCGTGTCCCTGGCCAGCTGCACCGCTGCCGCGTTCCCGGCCATCGCCTGCACGGCCGCCCTGGCCGCCTCCGCGTCCAGCACGTCGTCCGCGTCCAGCACGCAGATCACGTCGCCCTCGGCCGCCCTGGCCGCCTCCCTCAGCGCCGCCGGCTTGCTCCTGTAGCCGCTCGAGTTGAAGACCACGCGCACGGGAACCCCCCTGACGTCGCACGGCGCATCCGTGCAGTCCGCGAGCCCCCCGAGCGCCTTCATGGTGACCTCGTCGTCCCTCTCCAGCGCCAGTATCACCTCCAGCTTGTCGCTCGGGTAGTCCAGGCCCACCGCGGAGTTCACGGCCTCCCTCAGGTGGGCCCCCTCCCTGTACGCGGGGACTATTACTGATATCTTGGGGTAGTCGCGCGGGGGCGGATCCGGGTCGGAGGACCCGCGCGCCCTCGCGGAGTAGATCAGCAGGCCGGCCTCCGCTGACGAGGCCGCGAGCGCGAGGCTCGCCGTCACAGCGACGTACGCGGTTAGCGCGTTCAACTCACCACCTCCTCATCTGCGGAGGAGCAGCTCGCGCAGCTCAGGGGGAGGGGCCATGTGCCTTCCGTCGCTCACGAACGTCGGGAGGCCCATGAGGGAGTCGGCGATTAGGCAGACGACCCTAGTGGAGATCATGGCCGCCAGCGCCGTCGGCCATCCGACGCCGAACGATGCATATATGAGGCTTGTGCCCACGTCCGCCACCCCGAAGGATCCCGGTATGCCCGTGGGAAGCGCCACGAGCACGTCATATATTGGATATGCGGCGAGCACATAGTAATAAGGGATTCTGGCCCCCAGCGCGCTGAACACCAACATCTGGGTGGCGGAGCTCGACAGTATTTCGGAGGCCACGAACGCCAGCGCGGTCGCCGCCGCCCTGGACCTGAGCGCCGCGGACACGGGTCCCACGGCGGCGGACGCGACGGCCCTGTAGCGATCGGGCACGAGGCCCACGACCTTCGAGGGGAACGCAGCCACGATGGAGATGGCGGCGATGGCCGCCAACGACGCGGCCAGCAGGAGCCACATCTCGCTCAGGCGGGCCAACCCCATGCCCGCGGCAACCGCCAGGAGCGACGAGAGGACGCCGGCTATCATGACCCTGAGGACCACCGCCGCGGCCACCGAGTCCCACACGGGTATCTTCATCTTGTTGTACGCGTACGTGATGCGGAGCAGCTCCCCGCCCACGCTCCCCGTCGGTATCGTGGCGTCCACGAATATCTCGAGGCCCGTCGCCCTTATCGAGTCCGCCGCGCGCGGCCTCCGCGATATGCCCGACACTATGCTGTGCCAGGCCAGCCCCGTGAGCACTATCGCGAGCGACTCCGTGCCGACGGCCGCGGCCAGGAGGAACGGATCGGCGCCCTCCAGCGCGGTCGCTATCCTGCGGGGTCCAACCAGGTACACGGCGGCCGCGAGCGCCGCGGCCCCGACGAGCGGCGGGAAGATCCTCCACGCGCCCCTCGCGTTCGGCATGACTTCCTACGCGACGCCCAGCGTCCTGAGCATCATATAAATGCCCACTGCCACGATTATCGCCCCGTATGCCACCCTGAGCCTATCCCTCGGCACGCTGACCGCCAGGGAGGTTCCGGCGTAACCTCCGATCACACCCCCCACCAAGTAGAGCAGCGATATCGGGAGCACGACGTCGCCGTAGAACATGTACTCGAGGCCGCTCGCGAGGCCGAAGGTCCCCACGCTGAGGAGGGAAGTGCCGACCGCGAGCGTTATGCAGATGCCGGACGAGAATATTAGGGCCGGCACGATCAGGAATCCACCTCCTATGCCGAAGTAACCGCTCAGCAGCCCCACGAGGAACCCCGCGCCGGCGACAAGCATTATTGTCCTCGCCGTCAGGCGGGGACACCTCCTCCTGGCCTCCGAAATCGCTTGGCCCTCCTCGTGGGTGCCCGCGCCGGATGCGCGCCTGCTGACGGCGATGTATGCCCCGAGCGCAATCATCACGATCGAGAAGTACAGCAGGAGGCTCGTCCCGGGCGTTATGTGTCCCAGGTACGCGCC
>CAYFJD010000124.1:0-2698 GCA_964343285.1 uncultured Nitrososphaerales archaeon | reverse complement strand
GCCCCCGAGGGACAGGTACACGGCGTCCGCCCCGTAGGTTACGGCCGCCCTCGCGGCCTCGTCCTCCTTCCCCTCCTCGACCAGGAAGACGGCCCCCGCCGCGTCGCGGTAGTTCCCGGATGCCTCGTAGGAGGCCAGGGCGGCCGCCGCCATCGCCGAGCAGATCCTGTCCGGGTGCGCCAGGACCGCGACCCTCCTGAAGCCGGCCAGGAGGTGCCTCCCCACCAGGTACCCGGTCAGGGACCTCAGGTAAATTTCCTGATCCAATGAGGCACGACTTATCGCACTCATCGTTATCATAGTGAAATCAATTGGTTAAAAAGTTATCTGAGGGTCCGCGGGCGGAAACGAGGAAACGCCTATATATCGTCTTCGATATCGCTCGCGATATGATACCGGTGCCCAGGGGCATCCAGAGGCACGGGGCCCTGAGGGGCCTCGTGCTATGGGTCCTGAGCCAGTCCCCGGCGAACGGCGCCGAGATAATATCGACGGTCGAGAAGATGTGGTGGGGCCTCTGGAGGCCCTCCCCCGGCGCGGTCTACCCGCTCCTCTCCTCGATGGTCGAGGAGGGGGTCATATCGAGGAGGCCCGACGGCAGGTACGAGCTGACGGAGCGCGGCAGGAAGGAGCTGGAGGAGAACTACTGGGTGCCGCAGAGGAGGCCCCTGAGCGTCGACGTCGCCATAGAGGAGCTGGACGGCTACGTGAAGTACCTGGAGGAGATGAAGGGATCCCTCGCCGGCCGCGGGAGGAGGCTGGTCGAGATAGCGGATAGGCTGAGGAGGTTGGCGGAGGATGCCTGAGGGCGGCGCGATAGTGGCCAGGGGGCTGACGAAGGTGTACAACGGGAGGGTGGTCGCGGTCGACCACATCGACCTCGACGTGGAGGAGGGCGAGGTCTTCGCGCTCCTCGGGCCGAACGGCGCCGGCAAGTCGACCACTATAGGGATGCTCACGACGCTGATAAGGCCGACCGAGGGCCGCGCCCTCGTGGGCGGCTACGACGTCCTCTCCCACCCGGACATGGTCAGGAGGGTGATAGGGGTGGTCCCCCAGGAGTACACGGCCGACGAGGATTTGACGGGATGGGAGAACCTCATGTTCATAGCCAGCCTCTACGGGATCCCGAGGGCGGAGGCCAGGAGGAGGGCGGAGGAGCTCCTCGAGATGGTGGAGCTGTCCAGGTTCGCCAAGATGAAGGTCGAGGCGTACTCCGGCGGCATGAGGCGCAGGCTCGAGATAGCGATGGGCCTCATAAACTCCCCCAGGATACTCTTCCTCGACGAGCCGACCCTGGGACTGGACGTGCAGACGAGGACCGCTATATGGTCCTATATAGGGAAGCTGAAGGAGGAGTACGGGATGACGATCCTCTTCACCACGCACTACATGGAGGAGGCGGACCTCTACGCCACCAGGATAGCGATAATGGACAGGGGTAAGATAGTGAAGATCGGCACGCCCAGGGAGCTCAAGGAGAGCATAGGAGGGGACGTGGTGACCCTGAGCGTGGACGACCGGGAGGCCGCCCTCGGGGTCCTGCGCTCGCTGGGGGTGGACCCGAGGGAGTACGACGGGTCGCTGGTCTTCAAGCTCAGGGACGCGTCCACCGCGCTCCCCGAGATCCTCAGGGCGCTCATGGGGTCCGGGGTGCAGGTGAGGCGCATGGAGGTCAGCGAGCCGACGATGGACGAGGTCTACATGGAGTACACGGGGAGGAGGCTCAGGGACGTCCAGGCCTCCTCGGAGGAGGTCTTCGCGCTGAGGGCCACGCTGAGGAGGGCGAGGTCATGAGCGACGGGGGACCGTTCCACGGGATACTGGCGGTGGCGAACAGGGAGCTCGTCAAGTGGTACAAGGTGCCGCTCATAATAGGGATGTCGCTCGTCCAGCCCGTGCTCTGGCTGGCGCTCTTCGGCAAGGCCATGAACCTCGGGAACCTGTTCACGGCCTCCAGCCTCCAGATCCCCGGGCTCAACGTCCCCTCCCAGTTGATCGACGAGTTGGGGAGGGAGGTGATGATGAGGGTGTTCGGCACCACAGACTACTTCTCGTTCCTCGCCGCCGGCATGCTCTCCTTCATAGTGCTCTTCATGTCGATGAACAGCGGCATGACCTTGGTCTGGGACAGGAGGCTCGGGATACTCAACAAGCTCCTCACGACCCCCGTGCCCAGGTCCAACCTCGTGATAGGCAAGGCCCTGGCGTCCGTCGTCAAGTCGCTGGTCCAGGCCACGGTGGTCCTCCTGGTGGCCGTCCTCCTCGGCATGCACTTCGGCTCCGGCATAGGCCCGGTCGACTTCCTGGGGACCTACGCGGCGCTCTTCCTGCTATCCATGGGGCTCTCCTCGCTCTTCCTGATACTTGCGCTGAGGGCCACGAGCTGGGAGAGCCAGATGATGATAATGAACCTGGTAAACATGCCCCTGCTGTTCACGAGCAACTCCTTCTACCCGCTCCAGATGATGCCCTGGTGGCTGAGGGACGTCGCGATGGTGAACCCGATAACCTACTCGAACGAGGCGGTGAGGGGGCTGCTACTGGCGGCGCCCGGCGCGAACATCCCCCTCGACTTCGCTTACCTGTCGGCGTTCGCGGCCCTCTTCACGGGCCTGCTCGCCGTCATGGCGGGGAGGATGCTGTCCCGCTGACGGCCGATCCACCCCGGCGTTCCCGTGCCTCGATGGATCGCCGC
>CAYFJD010000123.1:0-2703 GCA_964343285.1 uncultured Nitrososphaerales archaeon | reverse complement strand
TCTCAAACACCCGCCACAACGCTTAATTCTGATCGTCCGTCTGAGGGCCCTATGCCCTACGAGGAAGAGAAGCGCGAGCTGCTGGAGAAGTTCTCCTCAGAGCCCGAGAAATACTACGAGGTGGAGCTCTTCCGGGAGAAGGGCTTCGTGAGGAGGCGCTGCGAAGTCTGCGGGAGATACTTCTGGACCCTCGACCCATCGATAACGCGTTGCCCCGACCACTGGAATGGAAGGACCTTCGTAGGCGAGAAGGTGACCAGCGGCGCCTTCGACTACGTGGGGGCGTGGAGGAACGTGGAGGAGTTCTTCGTGTCCGAGGGCCACGTGAGCATCCCCCGTTATCCGGTGGTGGCCAGGTGGAGGCCGGATCTTTATTTCACCGTGGCCTCGATAATAGATTTCCAGAGGATAGAGGGCGGCAAGGTGGTCTTCGAGTTCCCGGCCAATCCGCTGATAGTGCCGCAGGCCTCGCTCAGGTTCAACGACGTGGAGAACGTGGGGTTCACCGGCCGCCACTACACGGAATTCGTCATGATAGGGCAGCACGCCCTGAACGACGGGCGCGGGTACTGGAAGGATCGCACGATAGAGCTGGACTTCAGGCTGCTGACGGAGAGGTTCGGGGTGCCGCCGGAGGAAGTGGTGTTCGTGGAGGACGTCTGGGTGGGCTACGGCGCCTTCGGGTACTCCCTGGAGTACTACGTCAGGGGACTCGAGCTGGGGAACGCCGTCTTCACGGAGTTCGAGGGCACGCCCTCCAACTACAGGAGGTTCGAGCCGCAGGTCGTGGACATGGGGGCCGGCCTCGAGAGGTTCGTCTGGCTGTCCCAGGGCACCCCGACCAGCTACGACGCGGTGTTCGCGAAGGAGCTGGAGGAGCTCGCCGGGCGGCTGGGCATCAAGAGGGACTACGAGCTCTCCAAGTCGTTCTTCGCCGTGAGCGGCAGGTACGACCTGACTGAGGCGGCCGACCCGGCGGCCACCCTGCAGAGGGTTCTCTCGGAGGCCGGGGTGGGGGAGGACGACTACAGGGAGTACGTAAAGCCCTGGATAGACCTCTACACGGTCCTGGACCACACCAGGGCGCTCCTCTTCGCCGTCGCGGACGGCGCACTGCCCAGCAACGTAGGCGGCGGGTACAACCTCAGGGTCGTGCTCAGGCGCGCCCAGGGCATCCTGGACGCCAACTCCTGGGACCTCCAGATGCTGGAGGTGGCCGAGCTTCTGGCGAGGTCGCTGCGTCCGATGTTCCCGGAGCTCCTGGAGTCGATCCCGGCTCTGCAGGAGATATTGGACGTCGAGCTCCGCCGCTACAGGGCCACGAAGTCCAGGATAGGGAGCATAGTGGAGGGCATTGTTAAGTCCGGGAGGAAGCTGACGAAGGACGACGTCATCAGGCTGTACGAGTCGAACGGCGTCACGCCCGAGATGCTGGTGGAGGTCGGCGCGCTGGACCGCGTGCCGGCGGACTTCTACTCGGAGCTGACCAGCAGGCACTCGGCGCAGCCGAGGGAGAAGGAGGTCGGCGCCCCCGTCGACGTGAGCGGCCTTCCGGCCACCAGGAAGCTTTACTACGAGGACGTCTACATGACCAAGTGCACCTCGAGGGTCCTCCGCTCCTATCCCGCTGAGAACGCGGTCGTACTGGAGGGCACGATCTTCTACCCGCGCGGCGGGGGACAGGAGCCCGATCGCGGGACGCTCGGCGGGTTCCGGGTGAGGGACGTGGTCAAGGTTGGCGACGTTATCGTGCACTTCCTGGAGGGGGGCGTCCCCAGGGAGGGGGAGGTGGTCGAGTGCGAGCTCGACGCGGCCAGGAGGAGGTCCCTCATGAGGCACCACACCGCCACGCACATAGTCAACGGCGCCGCCAGGAAGGTCCTCGGCCCCTGGGTGTGGCAGCACTCGGCGTTCAAGGAGGAGGACGGGGCCAGGCTCGACATAACCCACCACTCGGCCCTCACGAGGGAACAGCTGGAGGCCATAGAGAGGCTGGCGAACGAGGTGGTCCAGATGGATATCCCGGTGGAAGTACAGGTGCTCCCGCGCGGGGTCGCGGAGTCCCTCTACGGTTTCAGGCTCTACCAGGGGGGCGCGATACCCGAGAGGGAGCTGCGCGTGGTCAAGGTGGGCGACTTCGACGTGGAGGCGTGCGGCGGAACGCACGTGACTAGGACCGGCGAGATAGGCGTCATCAGGATACTGCGCTCCGAGAGGATACAGGACGGCGTGGTCAGGCTGGAGTTCGTGGCCGGCATGAAGGCCGTAGAGCACTCGATCTCCCAGTCCAGGGCGCTCCTGGAGATAGCGGGGAGCCTCGAGGTGCCCCCGGAGCCCGAGCAGGTGATCAGGAGGATAAGGGAGCTCAGGGAGGACCTGAGGGCCAGGGAGGAGGAGCGCAGGAGGCTCAGCGCGGCCCTGGCGTCCTACGTGATAGCGGCCGGGCCCAGGGGGAGCATCGACGGAGTACCGATCTACGCGGTCGCGCTGGACGACGTGCCCCAGAGGACCCTGATAGACGTAGGGGACGCCGTGGCCAGGGCGGCGCCTGGATCCATATATCTGGGCTTAAGCGCGCTGCGCGGGGAGGGACGCTCGCTCCTGGTGGTAATATCCTCGAGCGAGCGCCTGGACGCCGGGGAGCTGGCCTCCAGGGCGCTGAAGGCGCTGGTAGGGCGCGGAGGGGGCAGGGGGCGCATAGGC
>CAYFJD010000122.1:0-2711 GCA_964343285.1 uncultured Nitrososphaerales archaeon | reverse complement strand
GGGTCGGAGGGCGGGGGGCGGGCCCCCACGACGACGGGCACGTTTATGATGCTCCCGTTCCTGACCACCGTGAGGACCACGGTCTGGCCTGGGAGCACGTTCGCCTCCATGTAGCTCGTGAGGGAGTCGACGCTGACGACCGGCGTGCCGTTTATCGCTATTATCACGTCGCCCCCGGACGGGATCTGCATCCCGTAGTACTCGACGGAGGAGGTGGCCCCGCGCAGGCCGGCCCCCGCGGCGGGGCCGCCGGGCACCACGGACACCACCTCGACGCCGTAGCTGACCGGCAGGTGGAGGGCCCGGGCCGCGAAGTAGTCCAGGCCCACTATCTCCACGCCCAGCCACGGGTGGAGGTTATAAGACCCGTATTCGACCAGGTAGGGCAGCTCCCTGGCGACTATGTTCGACGGTATCGCGAACCCTATCCCCTGCGACTCAGCTATGATCGCCGTGTTGACGCCGACGACGTCGCCGTTGAGGTCCAGGAGGGGGCCGCCCGAGTTCCCGGGGTTTATCGGGGCGCTGGTCTGTATGAGGTCCGCTATCGGGTAGCCCGTGGTCGTGGACTCCTGTATGCTCCTGCCCAGCTGGCTGACGACCCCCACCGTCAGGCTGCCCGCCAGCCCGTAGGGGCTGCCCACGGCCAGCACGGTCTCCCCTACCCTCAGGTTGTCGGAGTTCGCGAGCTGCAGGGGGCGCACGTCGAGCGCGGCGTTGACGCTGAGCACCGCCAGGTCGCTGTAGGGATCGGTCCCGACAACCGCCGCCGGGTAGGACGACCCGTTTATCAGGGTCACCGCGACCTTCACCGCGTCCCTGACCACGTGGTAATTCGTGACCACGTAGAGCCTGCCGCCGTAGCTGACGAAGAACCCGGAGCCTACGACCTCCTCGTAGCCCTGGACGGGGCCGAACAGGGTGTACGTCGTGGTCCTGGTTATGCAGGAGACCATCACGATCGACCCTATCGTGCGCGAGTAGACGGACTGGATCTGTTGGTCGACCCCCTGGACGTTTATCGTGACGTTGACCGGGGGATACTGCTGGAGGGGCATCGCCGGGGGACCCCTCGCGCTCGACGCCACCATCTGCACCTGGTACAGGCTGTAGGCGAGCACGAACGCCACGAGGACGGCCACGGAGGCCACGAGGAGCGCGGTCCCCTTCGACTGCATGGAACCCTTTATGGCGCCCCTCGTATTTTAACCGATCGAGGGGGCGAGTCGGCCGGATTAAACATTTAAGGGGCGGCCGGGCATCTCCAGCCAAGGTTGAGCGAGGTCTACATAGAGGAATACGGAGGGGTGGAGCTCAAGAACCCGGTGCTCATAGAGGGGTTGCCCGACGTGGGGCTCGTGGGCGTGATATCCAGCGCCTTCCTCGTGGACCAGCTGAAGCTCGTGCCCTACGGGCACGTGGAGTCCGAGCTCCTGCCCCCGGTCATGGTGCTGCACAACGCAGAGCTGATGCACCCGCTCAGGCTCTACTCCAACAAGGAGGGCACGATCGTGGTCCTGACGTCCGAGATAGCCGTGCCCCCCAACATGACGATGCCCCTCGCGTACGCGGTGGTGGACTGGGCCGTGAGGAACCGGGTCGGCATGGTGATATCGCTCAACGGGTACCCGGTGCCCAACAGGCTGGACCTGGATAAGCCGGCCGTCTACGGGGTCGGCAACGGGAGGAGCGCCGTGGAGTACCTGCGCAAGCACGGGGTGGAGGTGATAGAGGAGGGGTTCGTGGCCGGGTTCTACGCGATGCTCCTCAGGGAGACCAGCAGGTATAGGATAGACGCGATAGCGCTCCTGGGCCAGTGCTTCCCCAAGTACCCCGATCCCGGCGCCGCGGCGAGCGTCGTCTCCAAGCTGAGCGAGATGCTCGGGATCGAGGTGGACGTCAAGCCGCTCCTGGAGAAGGCGGACGAGATAAAGCTGAGCATGAAGGACCTGATGAGGCAGACCGAGGAGTCGATCGGCAAGTCCCACAAGGTCCTGGAGGAGTACCTGCCGGCCATGTACAGGTAGGGTGGTGGGGATGTCGGGGGCGCGGGATTGGTACATAGAGCCGCTCGTCGAGGTGAGGGAGACGGGGAAGGAGATAGAGGTGTACGTGGACCTGCCGTTCGTGGAGGGCCCCGAGGACGTGAAGGTGGAGGTGCTGGGCGACGAGCTGGAGATCACCGCCGAGATGAGGAGGAGCGTCAGGTGGGAGAGGTGGGGCACGTACCAGAGGTTCCAGTCCTTCTCGCAGTACAGGACAAGGATAAAGCTGCCGAGCGACGTGGACGCGGAGGGCGCGAAGGCCACCTTCAGGAAGGGCGTGCTGAAGGTGGTGCTCCCGAAGAAGATCAACAAGGTCAAGGTCAACGTGGAGCGAGATGAGCGCCGACCCCTACGAGAGGATAAGGGCGGACTACAGGGAATGGCCAAGGCTCCTGGAGGAGCTGGCCGGGCTGGAATACCCCTCCGGGGAGCCCGTGGAGGGGACGGCGTTCCTGGTCGGCATGGGGGGCTCGAGCCACGGGGCCCGGATAATATCGAGGTGCCTGAAGGAGCGCCGCGTCCGCGCCTCGAACGACTTCCGGATCCGCACCCACGTGGGGAGGGGGGATCTGGTGGTGGCGGTGAGCTACTCGGGCGAGACCCTGGAGACGATAACGGCGCTCGAGGAGGCGGTCGCCCAGGGGGCGGAGGGGGTTGCCATAGCGG
>CAYFJD010000121.1:0-2765 GCA_964343285.1 uncultured Nitrososphaerales archaeon | reverse complement strand
ACGACGACCGCGCGAGGGTCGACTTCGACTGGCCGGAGTTCTCGAGGGAGGCCCTGGAGGACCTCGTGGAGGAGGCGAACTCCGAGATAAGGAGGGGTAGAAGGGTCCTCGTGAAGTACCTGAACAGGGAGGAGGCCGCGGCGATACCCAACCTCGCCAGGACGGCGCCCGGGAGGGAGCTGCTGACGAGGCTGAGCACGGTCAGGGTCGTCGAGATAGAGGGGCTCGACGTCCAGATGGACGGAGGGACCCACGTGGCGGACATAAGGGAGATAGGGGCCATAAGGCCCACGCGCGTCGAGAACAAGGGGAGGAGGAACAAGAGGGTGGAGTTCGTCCTCGAGGCGTCACCCCGAGGTCGTGGACCTGAACTCCGAGAGGAGCGCCTCGGCGGTGCGCTCGTCCAGCGGCCTCATCGGCCTCGGCAAGTACCCGGTCGGATTCCTCCTGCCCATGACTATCGCCTGGAACAGATAGTAGTAGGCGGACGGGAACTCGTAGCTGAGGAGCAGGCGCATGAGGCGCGAGAGCCTCCGCTGCAGGGCGAGGGCCTCCTCCGCGCCCGCGGACCAAATCCTCTGGGGCAGGTCGGTGAAGTTAGATGTCCCGCACACGCCGCCGGACGCGCCCAAGGCCTTCGCCGCCAGGAGGAGGTCGTCCTGACCCTCGTAGACCGGGATCCCCGGGAGGGCGGAGAGGTAGCCCTGCAGGCTGGCTAGGTCCCTCGAGCTGTCCTTCACGCCCGCCAGCATGGAGGTCC
This sequence comes from uncultured Nitrososphaerales archaeon, assembly GCA_964343285.1. GTDB lineage: Archaea > Thermoproteota > Nitrososphaeria > Conexivisphaerales > Conexivisphaeraceae > Conexivisphaera. The sequence goes on along the minus strand of CAYFJD010000121.1, from coordinate 2,005 downwards.
TCCCGCGGACATTCGAGGCGGTCTCCGGCTCGACGCGGTTCCTCGCCATCTGCGGTATGTTGTAGATTATTATCGGGACGTCCGCGGCCTCCGCCAACTCAACGTAATAATCCGCTATCTCCTCCTGGCTCAGCTCGTAGTAGAAGGGCGGGGTCGCGACGACCGCGGCCGCGCCCACGTCCTTAGCGTGCCTCGCCAGCTCGACGGTGTCCTCCAGGTTGCCGCGGTGGACGCCCGGGACCAGCGCCAGGCCGGAGGGCAGCAGCGAGGCGAACTCGGATATCAGGCGCTTGTGCTCGGAGAGGCTGAGAAGGTGGAAGAGGCCCAGGGACCCGGCCGGGAAGACCGCGGCAGCGCCCGAGTCCCTGAGGAACCTCAGGAGCTCCGCTATCCCGTCCCTGTCCAGCTCTCCCCCCTTGAGGGGCGTGACGGCGGGCACTATTATCCCCCGCAGCCGGCTGGGGGCGTTCCCGGCCGCCAAGCCCCTCACCCGTATGGAGGTATGACCTCGCCCTCGAGCGGGTTCGGGCCGTAGTCGAAGTATACGTTCTTGATCTTCGTGTACTCCAGGATCCCGTGGATAGAGTTCTCGCCCGCCTGGCCGGACATCCTGAAGCCCGTGTGGTAGCCCTGGGTGGCCTCGGGGCCCGGCATGTTGACGTAGAGCTCGCCGAACTTTATCTCCCTCGCGGCCCTCATGGCGAGGGAGAGGTCCCTCGTGAAGAGGTAGGAGGCCAACCCGTAATCGGAGTCGTTGGCCAGCTCTATCACCTTGCCGAAGTCGTCCTCGACCTTCATGGCGGGCAGGACAGGGCCGAATATCTCCTCCCTGAAGACGACTGAGCTCTGGTCCTCCCCCTCCAGGACCGTCGGGAGGTAGTGGTAGCCGCCGGAGAACGGGGGAGGAAGGGAGGGGCGGGAGCCGCCGTGGAGGACCTTGAGCCCGTCGCGCTTAGCGGCCTCCACCGCGTCCGATACCTTCTTCAGCTGGTCCCGGTTTATCAGCGGCCCCATCTCGTTCTTCCTGGGGTCCCCGACCCTCAGCGAGGCGGTCAGCTCCAGGAACCTGCGCATGAAGGCGTCGTAGACCTCCTCGTGCACGAAGAGCCTCTCGGCGGCTATGCAGGACTGGCCGGCGTTCCAGTACTTGGCCCACATCAGCACGCGGGCGGCCAGCTCCAGGTCGGCGTCCTTCCACACTATGAATGGGGCCTTTCCGCCCAGCTCGAGTATGACCTTGGCCATGGAGTTGGCAGCCGAGGCCATCACCTCCTTCCCGGTGCCGCTCTCGCCGGTCAACGTCACGAGCGCGACCTTCTTGTTGGAGGTCATCGCGGACCCTATGACGCTCCCCCTCCCGGTCACGAAGTTCAGCACGCCCTTCGGCAGCCCGGCCTCCTGGAAGGCCCTGGCCATCCACTCTCCCACGAACGGGGTGTCGGAGCTCGGCTTCAGGACCACGGTGTTCCCCGTCACGAGCGCCGGCCCCACCTTCCTGGCTATCATGCCCGCCGGGAAGTTCCAGGGCGTTATCGCGGCGACCACGCCGTATGGCACGCGGTACTGGAATATCACCCTGTCCGGCTTCGTCCCCTCAACCACGTCCCCCGTTATCTTCCTCGCCATCTCGGCGTAGTAGGAGAGCTGGTCGAGGACGCCGTCGACCTCCTGGACAGCCTCCCTCACGGGCTTCCCGACCTCGTCCACCAGCAGATCCTCCAGCTCGGACCTCCTAGACCTTATTATATCTATAGCTCTCCATATGTATTTGGCGCGCTCCACGGAGGTCAGCCTCTCCCAGGAGCGCTGCGCATCGTACGCTGCGTCCACAGCCCTCTTAACGTCTTCCACGGTGGCCGACGCGAACTGCCCCAGGGGCTCCCCGGTGGACGGATTGTACTTAGTCAGGAACTCGCCGCCCGAGGGCTCGACCCATTCGCCGTCTATCAGAAGGAGCGATCTCCTCATTCGCTTCGATAGTGGTGATGGCTCGCATATAAAATTG
>CAYFJD010000120.1:0-2769 GCA_964343285.1 uncultured Nitrososphaerales archaeon | reverse complement strand
GAAGCCTAGGTCGCGTAATGGGCGATGTTAACAGCCTTCACATAAACACTAATAGAGGAGGGGAGATAGGGACTAACGTTGTGAGCCGGCTGGAGGCGGGATCCCGCCAGGACGAGCTGCCGCGGGAGACCTTGGAGTGGTTCAAGGGCGACGAGCTGCGCGCCCGCGTCTTCTTCGAGAAGTACGCGCTGAAGTCGACCGACGGCAGGCCCCTCGAGCTCACGCCCCCGGAGATGTGGCGCAGGATAGCGCACGAGATAGCCAGCGTGGAGCCCACGGAAGAGAAGCGCAGGGAGTGGGAGGAGAAATTCTACTGGCTCCTGGAGGACTTCCGCTTCGTGCCCGGCGGCCGCGTCATGTTCGGCGCGGGGAACCCCCGCAAAGTGACGCTCATCAACTGCTACTACATACCCATCAAGGAGGACAGCATAGAGGGGATCTTCGAGGCCGCCAGGGAGATGGCCAGGACCTACAGCTACGGGGGAGGGGTCGGGGTCGACATATCTATCCTTAGGCCGAAGGGGAGCCCGGTGCACAACTCGGCGCTCACGAGCACCGGGAGCATAAGCTTCATGGAGCTCTACAGCCTGGTCACGGGGACGATAGGGCAATCCGGCCGCCGCGGGGCGCTGATGATAACCATAAGGGTGGAGCACCCGGACGTGCTGGAGTTCATAAAGATAAAGGACGACCCGGAGCGCAGGAACGTCCGCTACGCCAACATAAGCGTGAAGGTGACTGATCAGTTCATGAAGGCGGTCAAGGACGGCGCGGACTGGGAGCTCTGGTACCCGGAGCTGATGTACCCCGACGACATAGAGAGGGACTTCGGCGTGAGGTCCAAGGATCAGGCGCTGGAGATCCTGAGGAGGAGGCAGGCGGAGAACCCCGGCGAGGCTATATTCGTCGAGATAGACCCGGTGTACCAGAACCCCTACGATTACCCGGCCGAGTACCAGTACTGGGTGACCACCGGGGAGCTCAGGAAGCGCGTCGTCTACAGGAGGGTGAAGGCGAAGGAGATATTCGACGAGCTGGTCAAGCGCGCGTGGAGCAGCGCGGAGCCGGGGATAATATTCTGGAGCACGGTGAAGGAGGAGAGCCCGAGCGAGTACGACCAGAAGCTGGCCGTCCAGGGGACGAACCCGTGCAGCGAGCAGCCCCTGGAGCCGTACGGGGCGTGCAACCTGGGGAACATCAACCTGGCGAGCGTCGTCAAGGATCCCTTCTCGGAGGGCGCGTCGATAGACTGGGGGATGCTCGAGAGGATAGTGCGCTACGCGGTCCGCTTCCTGGACGACGTGCTGGACTACAACAGGGACAAGCATCCCCTCAAGGAGCAGAGCGAGCACAGCATGTACGGGAGGAGGGTGGGCCTCGGGGTCACCGGCCTCGCCGACATGTTGGCGATGCTGCGCGTCAGGTACGACTCCGAGGAGGCCCTGAAGATAGTCGACCAGGTATTCTCCAAGATAAAGGAGTGGGCCTACGACGAGAGCGCGGAGCTGGCCGCGGAGAAGGGCCCATTCCCGGCCTTCAGGGCGGACAAGCACCTAAAGAGGCCGTTCGTGGCCCGCCTGCCCGACCACGTCAAGTCGAAGATAGCGGAGAAGGGGCTGAGGAACGTCGCCCTTCTGACCGTGCCCCCGGTGGGGTCCGGGAGCATTCTTGCGGGCGTCAGCAGCGGGATAGAGCCGATCTTCGCCATAAGCTACAAGAGGAGGAGCGAGAGCCTGAGCAAGAAGGAGTACAAGGTCTACCATCCGACGGTCAAGCTCTACATGGAGAAGTTCAACGTGAAGGACGAGTCGAACCTCCCCGACTTCTTCGTGACGGCCCACCAGATAGATCCCGAGTTCAGGGTCAGGATGCAGGCCACGATACAGAGGCACGTCGACAGCGCGATATCCAGCACCGTCAACCTACCCAAGGACATAACGGTGGACGAGATAGCCAAGGTCTACATGTTGGCCTGGGAGACCGGGTGCAAGGGGATAACGGTCTACAGGGAGGGGAGCAGGGAGGACGTGCTGGTCGCGGAGGAGGGACGCGAGGCCGCCGAGGAGAAGGAGGAGGCCCCGCGGCCCGCGGGCGTCCCGAAGCCGCGCGCCCGCAGCTACAAGCTCTACGGGGTGACCTACAAGTTCCGCACGGAGGCCGGGAACCTCTACGTCACGGTGAACAAGAACGGCGAGGGTAGGCCCTTCGAGGTCTTCCTGCAGATAGGGAAGTCCGGGTCCACCCTCGGCAGCCTCGCGGAGGCCATAGGCAGGCTGGTGAGCCTCGCCCTGAGGAGCGGCGTGGACCCCTACGACGTCATCGACCAGCTGAAGGACATAAAGAGCGTCCCGATGCGCCAGGAGGACCTCGGGATCGTGATAAACTCGATACCGGACGCGGTCGCTAGGGCGCTCGAGATGTCGATGGGCGAGGAGATACGCGGCGGCGAGCCCGAGGGCGGTGCCGGGGGCTTGACTTTTCTCCCCCTCACCCCGGAGGAGAAGCCCCGCGGATCCGAGGAGAAGGGGGACGAGCTGGAGAGGGGGGCCTACGACATATGTCCGGTGTGCGGCGGCGTGATGGTGAAGGTGGGATCCTGCGCCACGTGCATGAGCTGCGGTTACTCCACCTGCAGCTGATCGGCTGGTGGGCCGGCCAGGACTTGAACCTGGGACCTCCGCCGTGTCAGAGCGGCGTCCTTACCAAGCTAGACGACCGGCCCGCCCTGGCATCCAGCGCCGAGTTTTAAATACAATTCCCTCCCGCCCG
>CAYFJD010000119.1:0-2870 GCA_964343285.1 uncultured Nitrososphaerales archaeon | reverse complement strand
CATCCTGTCCGTCCCGGGATCCTGTCTGAGGACCCAGGCGGCCGTCCACCCGCCGTAGGCCAGCCCTACCGCGGAGACCGCCAAAGGCAGCGCCGCGTACCACAGCATTCGTCCGCGGGCGGGGGGCGACCCCTCTTTAACTTTTTGAACGTCGGCGCCGGGCCCCTCCGGGGGACCTCCGCCCGCAGAGGGCGCCCAACGAGTCTACGTCCAGCTCGGCTGCGGCCACGGGCACCTGGATGCGCAGCCTCTCCAGCACGGACGGCGCGACCTCGCCCAGCACGCCAAGCGTTATCCCGGAGAGCGAGACCTCCGCGCACCTGCCCTCGGCGAAGGGACCCTGGCAGGCGACGGCCGAGTAGGACGGCTGAACGCCCACCAGGGACCTCACCAGCGCGTCCACCATCGACTTCATCTCCGTGAAGCCGGCCCTGGAGTGGGCTATCGCCGCCGCGAAGAGCCGGCGCTCGCTCGCGTCGCTCCCGCGCACCGCGACCCCCAGCTCGAATATCCTCTGCGGATATTCCTCGTGGACGTTGGCGGACAGCACGCGCAGCAGGCCGGGGATCAGGCTGTCCCTGAGGTACTCGTGCTCGCCGCTCTTGCTCGACAGGACCTTCACGGGGTTCGCCGGGGCGCGCTCCACTGCCTCGTAGAGGGCCTCGTAGCTGGTGAGGTGGGTCGTCACGACCTCCTGCAGACCCAGCCCCACCGCCAGGTCCCTTATCGCCTCCTCCAGCTCGGACCCGCTGGTGAGCCCGCCCTGGCCAGCCTCGGTGGGGCGCTCCGGCGAGAGCCTCGCGTACCCGTAGCCGTAGGCTACCTCCTCCACCAGGTCCACCTCGTGCATCACGTCGAACCTGTAACGAGGGACCACCGCGATCACGCCGTCCCCCAGGACCTCGAGCACGCCTATCCTCGCCCTGCCCAGGTACTCCGCGATCTCGGAGGGGCTCAGGTCGATGCCCAGGAGGGAGGAGGCGCGGCGGGCGCCGACGAAGACCTCGCGGCCGGAGAGATCCGGGGTCCTCAGGGCGATGCCGCCGTAGCGCACGGTGACGTACTCCAGGCGAGCGCCCATCTCGTGCAGCGTCAGGGCCAGCACGGATAGGGCGTCCATCACCCTGGAGAGGGAAGTCCCCGTCACGTCGACGAAGAGCGAGCGCGTCCCCTCGCGGACGCGCGTGTGCTCCCCGTTTATTATCGGGGGAAAAGAGAGCACGGCCCCGGCGGAGTCCACGAGCACGGGATAGGGCGGCGCCCCCCTGAGGGCTGGGCCGTACCTCCTGCCGAGCTCGTGCCCCTCCAGGATCTCCCCGACGGTCCACCGCCTCGACTCCCCCAGCGGGACGAACCCGTAGTCGCGGTCGACCGCCGCGTACCTTATGGGCGGGGTGATCCTGTCCAGGTCGTGGAGCCCTATGGCCACCTTCCTGCGGCGGCGGCCGAGGCCCTCGTGAAGGTCCTCCTGCAGGCGTATCAGCTGCCTCAACGAGTTGTCGTCCAGCTCCAGCCCCCTCGCGGCTAGGCCGGCCACGTAGGGGCGAACCCCCCTCAGCCTCGGATCCGCGTGGATCTCGATGCCGGAGTCCGAGAGCTGCATCTTGACGGGGCCCAGCTCGTTCCCCAGGAGGCCTCTTAGGTAGTGGGCTATGCCCCACTCGGTGGCGAAGTCCGGCCTATTGGGGCTGTACTCCAGGCGCGCCGTGGCGCCCTCCACCGATTCCACGTCCAGCCCCGCGTATGGCACCACCTCCAGGAGGTCCTCGGGGGACCCGCGCCACCCCGCGAGGGCGGCCAACCTCCTCAGGTCCACCTCGACGACGGGCAACTCGGAACCCTCCTCAGCCAGGACAGCCTGTTCGCGTAGAGCTCGCGCGCGTCCTCGAGCCCCATGTCCACCATTATCAGGCGCTCGAGCCCAAGCCCCCAGGCGAGCACCGGCTCCTTGACGCCGAGGGGCTCCGTGACCTCCGGCCTGAATATACCCATGCCCCCCATCTCCAACCACGATCCGTTGACCTTCACCATCGCCTGCAGGGACGGCTCCGTGTAGGGGAAGTACGTCGGCCAGAACTTCACCTCGCGGAATCCCAGGCGGGAGTAGAACTCCGATATGTAACCCATCAGGCGGCGCAGGTTGGCGTCCGGCGACTTGACTATGCCCTCCACCTGGTGGAACTCCACCAGGTGCCTGGCGTCCACCTTCTCGTTGCGGAAGACGCTCCCGACGCTGAAGACCCTGACCACCGGTTCGCTGCGCGTCAAATAGAGGGCCCTGACCGTCAGCGCGGTCGTGTGGGTCCTCAGGACCACCCGGCGCGCCTCGGCCGGATCCCACTCGTAGCCCCAGCCCGTGGAGCCCGTCTCCCACCCGTTCTCGTGGACGGCCCTCACCGCGGCCTCCACGTCCGCCGGGGGCTCCTCGATGGGATCTATGCCCAAGTAGAAGGTGTCCTGGAGCTCGCGCGCCGGGTGATCCTGGGGGGTGTAGAGGGCGTCGAAGTTCCAGAAGCTTATCTGGAGTATCCTCCCGGCGATCTCCTGGAACCCCATGGACGTGAATATCTCCTTGACGCGCCTGATGTACTCCGTTATCACGTGCCGCCTCCCGGGGTAGATGGGGGGCGCGGGCGCCTCCACGTTGAGCCGCGAGAGGCGCAGGGACCTCCACCTCCCGGTGGATAGGTCCTCCGGGGTCAGCTGCGTCACCACCCCCTCCAGCTGGGCGTCGAGCGGCGCCGGGGCGCCCTCGAGCGCCTCCACGTAGGTCTCCCTGCGCTCGCGCAGCTCCACGAACCCCGGGCGCCTCGAGAGGGCCTCCAGCGCGGAGCGCTCCTCCGGGGTCAGGGAGTCCAGGGGCAGTTCCC
>CAYFJD010000118.1:0-2945 GCA_964343285.1 uncultured Nitrososphaerales archaeon | reverse complement strand
AGAGCGTGATCGGGCTGGAGGCGCTGGCGCAGATGGAGGAGATCGGGGAGGAGCCCGACGTCGTCATAGGATGCGTCGGAGGGGGCAGCAACTTCGCCGGGCTCGCCTACCCCATCATGGGCGCCGGGAGGGGGAGGAGGTTCGTCGCGGTTGGGGCGGCCGAGGTCCCCAAGTTCAGCGGCGGCGCCTACGAGTACGACTTCCCCGACTCCGCCGGGATCCTCCCGATGGTCAAGATGCTGACGCTCGGCAGGGACTTCACCCCTCCGCCGATGTACTCGGGGGGGCTGAGGTACCACGGCGTGGCGCCGAGCCTGAGCATACTAGTGAGGTCCGGGGCAGTGGAGGCCGTGGAGTACGGGGAGGGCGAATCGGCCGCCGCCGGCGCGCTGTTCGCCGAGGTCCAGGGCATAGTGCCGGCGCTCGAGAGCTCTCACGCTGTCGCCGCGGCGATAGACGAGGCGAGGAGGGCGGAGGACGGGGAGGTGATACTGTTCAACATGAGCGGCCACGGACTGCTGGAGCTCGAAAACTACGCGAGGATACTGGGGAGGTGATGGGTTGGCGCTCGTGGTGGCGTATCTCACCGTTGGCTACCCCACCCCGGAGCTCTTCCTGCGCGCGGCCTCCGAGCTCAGGGGGTACTACGACGTGCTGGAGCTGGGGATCCCCCCGAGGTTCGCCAAGTACGATGGTCCCGTGATAAGGAGGAGCTACGAGTCCGCATCCGCGCTCGGGAGGAGTGCCCTCATGGAGCTGGCGTCGATGATCGACGCGGAGAAGTACGCGCTCACATATCTCGACGGCCTCGAGGGCGGGCTCGACGGATACCTGGAGGAGGTGCGGCGCGCTGGGTTCCGCGGCGTCCTGTTCCCGGACCTCGTGGTGGACTTCCACCGCGACATATCGCGCGTCGCCTCGGCCGTCAGGTCCAGGGGTTTATCGAACGCGATGTTCGTCTCGCCGTCCACCCCGGATTCGGTGGCCAGGGAGGCCTCCCGCGAGGCCGACGGGTTCCTCTACCTGGGGGTGAGGCCGTCGACGGGTGTGCCGGTGCCCGTGTCGGTGCCCGCGCTCGTGAGGAGGTTCAGGGCGCTGCACGCGGGCACGCTGATAGTCGGGTTCGGCCTCAGATGGGACGAGATGGCCGAGGCCATCCGCGCCGGAGCGGACGGCGTGGCGGTGGGGACTGCGCTATTGGAGGCGCTCGGCGGAGGGGTGGAGGCCGCGGCGGAGGTGCTGAGGGGCGTTAGGGATGCAGTCGGCCGGTGAGATCCTGGCCAGCGCCATCTCCGGGTCCCTCGGGGTGGAGGGCGCCAAGGAGGTCGCGCTGGCGATGTTGGACGGCAGGTTGACCGACGTTCAGGTGGCCGGCATACTGGCGGCGCTCGCCGCCAGGGGGGAGACCGCGGAGGAGATAGCCGGGTTCGCCATGGGCATGATGGAGAGGGCCGTCAGGGTCGACGTGCGCGCCGACGTGGACATAGTGGGCACTGGGGGGGACGGCATGGGGACCCTGAACGCGAGCACGGCGGCGGCGCTCCTGGTGGCCGGTCCACTCAAGGTGTTCAAGCACGGCAACCGCTCAGCCAGCGGCGTCTCCGGATCCGCCGACTTCCTGGAGGCGCTCGGGTACAACCTGAACGCGGGGCCGGAGATCGCCGTCCGCTCGATTCTGCGCACCGGGTTCGCGTACGCGTTCGCGCAGGTCTACCACCCGGCGATGAGGGCTCTTGCGGCCGTGAGGAGGCAGCTCGGCATAAGGACAATCTTCAACATGTTAGGACCCCTGACAAACCCGGCGTCCCCCAGGGTTAGGCTGATAGGGGTGCCGTCGATCCGGCTCATGCGCAAGATGGCTGAGGCGGCCTCCATCCTGGGGGTGGAGGCCGCGGTGTTCGTGAGCGGCGAGCCCGGGATGGACGAGGTCAGCCCAGCCGGGACCACGCACGTGCTACTCCTGAGGGGGGGATCCCAGGAGGAGATGGACCTCGAGCCGGAGGACATCGGCGTAGCGAGGACGGACCCGGCCCTCCTCAGGGTTGGTGGAGCCGCCGAGTCCGCTGCCAGATTCATCGCCGCCCTGAGGGGGAGGGACGGACCGGCCCTCCAGCTGATCCTGGCCAACGCCGGGGTGGCGCTCTGGGCGGCCGGGCGCGCAGGATCCCCGAGGGACGGCGTCGAGCTCGCCGCCGGCATGGTGGAGGGCGCGGAGGACAGGGTGAGGAGGATCGTGGAGGCGAGCTGGGGATGATGTTGAAGGTGTGCGGGCACACCAGGGTTGAGGACGCGATCGCCTCCAGGGCGCTCGGCGTCGACATGATAGGGGTCGTTGGCGTCAGGTCGAGCCCCAGGTACGTCCCCCCCGAGGCGGTGGCCCGCTTCAGGTCCGCGGTCGGCGAGGTCTTCTACGTCGTGGACTACGAGTCCGTGGACTCCATGCTGGAGGTCGGCAGGCTCGCCGGCGCGATCCAGGTGCACAGGCATCTGTCGAGGTGGGAGATGCGCCGCCTCGGGGAGAGCGGCCTGAGGATCATCGCGGTGGTCCCGGCGACGGCGGAGGGCGTCGAGTACGTGGACCTCGTGAGGTCGCACGGGCTGATGCCGCTCATACATTCGACCAGGGGGAGGCTGGAGCCGCGCGACCTCGAGCCCTTCGGCGACATCTCCGACTCGGGGATAGCCGGTGGAATAGGGCCGGAGAACGCGCGCGAGTTCCTGGCGATGAAGAGCCTTCCGCTCTTCATCGACGTCTCAAGGGGCGTCGAGCGCCCGGGGGCCATCGGGGTGAAGGACGTAGGCAGGGTAGCGGAGCTCCTTAGGATCGTGAAGGGCGGGCGGGGCGGCGTGCGCCACGGCGAGGAGGTCGAGGAGGATGGGGGAATCCCCTGAGGTATCTACGCTGAGCATATCGTCGCTCCCCGATCCCTTCGAGCTATTCCTGA
>CAYFJD010000117.1:0-2949 GCA_964343285.1 uncultured Nitrososphaerales archaeon | reverse complement strand
GCACCCTCCCGCTCCTCTTGTCGACGGTCAGCTTCACGTATATGGTCTCGTACTTCGCGTAGTACTCCGCGGCGCTCCTCGTCTTCACCAGCTTGGACTCGACGTCGAACCCCTCCCTCCTCGCCTGCTCGTCGCTGAGGCCCGTCCTGCCCACGTAGTAGTTGAAGACCTTCGTGATGGCGGTGCCGACGACGCCGGGGAACTTGAGGCTCCTCGGGGACACGCTGTTGGCGCCCGCGACCTGGCCCATCTTGTTCGCCGGAGGGGCCAGCGGCAGCCACGTCCTTTTCCCGGTCACGAGGTGGGTGGTCTCCACGAGGTCCCCGGCCGCGTAGACGTCCGGCTCGCTCGTCTCCATGTACTCGTTCACGTAGACCGCGCCCGTCTCGCCGAACTTCAGGCCCATGGACTCCGCGAGCGCCGAGTCGGGCCTCACGCCGACCGCTAGGACCACCGCGTCCGCCCGGTAGCTGCCCTTCTCCGTGACGACGCGCTCCACGGACCCGCGCCCCTCCAGGCGCGCCAGCGGCTCCTGGAGGTGGAGCTCCACGCCGTTCGCGCGCAGCTCCTCCTCCACGACCTCCGCGACGTCCCGGTCGATGGAGGAGGGCAGCACGTGGTCCAACGCCTCGAAGAGGATCACGCGCTTCCCCAGGGACCTGGCCGCCTCCGCCATCTCCAGGCCTATGTAGCCGCCGCCCACTATCGCAACGGTCTCCGCGGCGCTCAGCCCCTCCTTCACCTCGCGGGCGCCGTCCGGCAGCCTGACCGTGAAGACCCCCCTAAGGTCCACGCCCTCTACCCTCGGGACGACCGGGGCGGCGCCCGTGGCCAGTATGAGGCGGTCCCAGCCGTAGCGCGCCCTGGACCCGCCCTCCTCCGCGACCAGCTCCCTGGACCTGAGGTCCACGCCGACGACCCTCGAGTTCACGTGCACGTTCACGTTGCGGCCCTTCGCGAACTCCGAGGGCGAGTACGTCTTGAGCATGGAGGGATCGCCCACGAGCCCACCTACGTAATACGGTATGCCGCAGGGGGCGTGGGTTATCATGGAACCGGCCTCGAAGAGGTGGATCTCCGCGTCCTGGCTCCACTTCCTGGCCCTCGCGGCCGCCGAGGCGCCGGCGGCCCCCCCGCCGACTATGAGTATCCTGAGCGGCACGCGCCCGCATGCGCGCGAGCTTATTTAAGTTGAGCGCACGCGCCCGAGCATGGCGCCGACCAGCCTCAGGGGGTCCGGCCTGAGCCCGAACCTCTCCTCCATGGACCTGAACTTGCGCGCGAGGCGCAGCAGCCTCAGGGCGGTGAGGAGGCCCCCGCGACCCTTCAGCACGCCGTCCAGGAAGACCTCGCCCACCTCGTCGTGCAACTTGAAACGCCTGATCATCGCCCCCTCGAAGCCATCCAGGTCGTCCGACTCGACGGCCTCCCTCAACACCTCGGCGCTCTGGAGGCTGGGGACTATGCCCTCGCCCGTCGCGGGGAACACGACCCCCGCCGCCTCGCCCACGGCCAGGACGTTGCCGGAGCGCAGGGGCCTCGCCATGCTGGGGCTCGAGAGGCGCACGGGGCGACCCACCCTCCTCAGCACCTCGTCAGGGGGGTACCTGTCCAGGAAGTCCGAGAGGAACTGGACGTGCCTGTGCATCAGGTCGCCGGAGCCCACGTGGGCGAGGTTCCCTGAGAGGGGGAAGAACCACAGGTATCCGGTCAGCCCCGGGAAGACCTCGGCGTAGAAATCGTCGAACGGCATCTCCCTGTAGCGGACCATGAACTCCAGGGTGGGTATGGCCACCTCGCGCGCGGGCCTGCCCACGAGCGCCCTGTGGAAGCCCGTGGCGTCCACTACCAGGTCGTAGCCCTCGAACGCGTACCCCCTAGGGACGCGCACCCCGTACTTCACGTTCCCCCCGCGCCTGAGGTCCGCGAGGAACCTCTCCTTGTCGAAGGTCACCAGGCCCGCCAGCTCTATTTCCAGCCTCCTCCCGCCGAAGATCATCGTGAAGTAGCGGCCCTCGTGCAACACGTACTCGTCGAAGGAGAGCCCGGCCCTGGAGGCGAAGTCCCTCATCGGGTGCTTGGGCGCGCCCCACGCGCAGATGGACCTGTACTCGCGCTCCCCCTGGGACTCGAACGCGACGACCTCGTGGCGTTGCGAGAGGATTCTGACCAGGTAGGAGCCAGCGACCCCGGCGCCGACGACCGCTATCTTCAAGCGACCCCATTAGATCCCCTGAAACCATTTTTAGGTTATTCCGCGGCTTCCGTTGCCGTGAGCTTCGGCGAGCTCTGCTCGGTCCTCGAAAGGTCGGGCTCGACCACGAGCAGGCTTGCCAAGGTCGCGATAATCTCCGAGTACCTGAGGAGGTTGGGGGAGGACGACCTCGGGATAGCCGCGAGGTTCCTCTCGGGGGACATCTACCCCAAGGGGTCCGGCCTGGACGCCGGCGTGGGGTACAGGATGCTGCTGGCCGTCGCGGCCCAGGTGACGGGCGCCTCGGAGGAGGAGCTGCTCCGCGTATACAAGGAGCACGGGGACCTCGGCAAGACCCTGGAGGAGGTTTTGAGCTCGAGGAGGCCGGCCCAGTCCCCGCTCGTGCCGGCGGAGCCGCTGAGCCTGAGGGAGGTGTACGAGGAGTTCGTCCGCCTCGCGAAAATATCCGGGGAGGGATCGTACCAGAGGAAGATGGGCAGGCTCAGGGGACTCCTGATGTCCTCCAGCCCGCTGGAGGCCAAGTACCTGGCCAAGCTCCTCCTGGGGGAGCTCAGGACGGGGGCCGTGGAGGGGGTGGTCGAGCAGGCGATAGCGGAGGCGTTCGGGGCCAGGCCGGAGGACGTGAAGCGCGCGAGGCTCCTCACGGGCGACCTGGGCGAGGTGGCGGTCCACGCGAGGCGCGGGACCCTCGGGGCCGTCGGCATAACGCCGCTCAGGCCCCTTGGGTTCATGCT
>CAYFJD010000116.1:0-2978 GCA_964343285.1 uncultured Nitrososphaerales archaeon | reverse complement strand
ATCCAATCTTCCTGCTGATAAGGGAGGAGGGCGGGATCGGGTGGGACGAGATGTACGAGGCCTTCAACATGGGGGTCGGGTTCGAAATCCTGGCGCCCCGCGAGTGCGTCGAAGAGGTCCTCGCGGCGGCGGAGCGGCACGGGGTGGGCGCGTCCGTGGTCGGGAGGGTGGAGCCCTGGACGCCGGGCGAGAACGCCCTCCTGGTGGATTCGCGCTGGACGGGCAGGATCGCCTGGAGGCGCCCCTCCGCTCACGGGCCGACGGCGCGCTCCCCGGGCCTGTAGTTCGCGGTGAGGAGCGAGACCGCGAGGGTCGCCAGCGAGAACGCCATCCCGACCATGAATATGTAGTTGAAGGCCGCGGGCCCCGCCTCGGCGAACATCAGGCCCGGCGCCGGGTAGACGACCCAGGACTTGTGCGTGCTCATTATCGTGGCCGCGAGGACGGGGCCCAGGGAGGCCCCGAGGTACCTCATGGTCGTGTTGAACCCGAGCCCGACCGTCACGTTCTCCCTGGGCATCGAGACCGCGACCATGTTGACTATCGGTATCATCAGCGAGACCACGCCGACGCCCGTGACGAAGGAGTCCAGGACGAGCTGGAGGGGGCCCGCCCTGTCGAACAGGAACAGCCAGAACCCGAGGGCCGAGGAGAGGGAGCCGAACGCGAGCACGGGCCTCGGGCCGAGGTTCGTCGTCGCCGAGCCCACCAGGGGCGCCACGAGTATCATCGCGAGCGTCGCCGGGAGGAGGGAGAGGGCGGCGCTGAGGACGGACAGCCCGAGGCCGTAGGGCGGCAGCTCCTCCGCGTAGTAGATCACGCCGAGGAACAGGGTGAACATGACGACCCCGGAGAGCAACCCCGTCGCGTTGGCCACCGCGAAGTTCCTGCGCCTCAGGAGGTCCATGCCTATCAGCGGGTTCCTCGCCCTCCCGGTGTACGCCACGAAGCCCAGGAACAGCGCGATCCCGGAGGCGGCGAGGGCCAGCTGCCTGGGGGACGCCCACCCGCTGTAGGGCGCCTCCGTCAGGTACACGAGGACGAGCGCGGTCCCGGAGGCCAGGAGCGTCGTGCTCCAGTAGTCGACCTTCTCCCTGGAGGCCGGCGGGTACTCATCCAGCACGAGGTACGAGACCGCCAGCATGGCGGCCGAGATCGCGAACCCCACGTGGAACATGGCCCTCCACCCCAGGTACTCCTCCACGTACGCGCCGGCTATCATGCCGACCGTCATCCCTATCGCCATCATCGCGCTGATTATCCCCTGGGCCGTCGCAACCCTCTCCCTCGGGAAGACCTCGGTGACTATCGCCATGCTGAGCGGGAAGAGGGAGAAGCCGAAGCCCTGGACGGCCCTCATGGATATCAGGAAGTAGACGTTCGGCGAGAACCCGGCGAGGAGGACGGCCGCCGAGTAGAGCGCGAGCGAGGCGAGGAAGAGCCTCTTCTTCCCGTGGACGTCCCCGAGCTTCCCGAAGAGCGGGGCGACGGCCGCGCCCACCACCAGGAACGCCGAGACTATCCACGCGGCCTCCTCGTCCGTCGCGGACAGCGCTGACTCTATGTGCGGGAGGGACGGTATCACCATGGCCTCCACGTACATGGTGATCATCGTGGAGAGGGTCAGTACGGCGAGGACCGCGTAGGGGTTCCTCCCGGCCAACCCGGACCCCCGCGGGATCAGCGCCTCCTGCCGACCACCGCCATCGCCGCCAGGACCGCCACGACCGCGGCCGCCGCCCCGTAGAGGATCGCGGTCGAGTAGTAGGAGTTCTTGATCGACGGGAGGGAGAAGGGCGCCGTCACCTGGATCGGGACCTCGATCACCTGGTGCATCTGTTGCATGGTGGGCGGCTGGTACCAGGTGACGAGGAGGGGCAGGTAGTACGTGCCGGGCCTCAGCCCCGGGGCTACGTCGACGAGGTAGGTGACGTTGGCGGCTGCGCCGGGCCCCACCGTTCCGATGGAGTAGTTTATGGACTCGGCCGCTATTATCGGGTTCTCGCTGGAGGGCGCGTAGGGCGAGAAGACGGGGCCGGTCAGCAGCGTCACGGTCACGTACTTGGCCTCCGCCCCGCCCGCGTTCAGCAGCGTCACCGTCACGTACGTATCCGAGGTCCCCGAGGATGTGGGCCCGTGGTCCACGCCCGCGCAGACGAAGTGGGCGGACGGCGCTATCTCGATCGGGACCTCGAACTCGCTGGACCCGGCCGAGTAATGTATCCTGAGGACCGCGGTCGCGTTGAGGGGCTCGGGGACGGACACGTAGCCCAGGGGGCGGACGAACTCCTCCTCGCTGGCGTTGCCGATGGAGAACGGGAAGGTGAGGTTCACGGGCTCGCCGGGCGGCATGTAGGCTACGAACGCGCTGTTGGAGCCCGGGTAGAGGGGGGCCAGCGGCGCCCCGAAGTCCACGGTGACGTTCACGCCCTCCGCCGCCGCGTCCCCGTAGTCGACGAGCACCACCCTGAGCTCGCCCGCCTCCTCCCCGGCGTAGATCACCGGCGGATACGTGTAGAACCCGGCGAGGCGCACCTCCGAGCTGCCCAGCACCGGCAGCGAGAAGTTGACGTCCTCGGATCCCCTCAGCGCGACCTCCTCCCCCGTGCTCGGCAGCCGCACCAGCTCCACGTAGCTCACGCGGACGCTCTCGTTGTACACCCCTACCTGGGCCGATGGGCTCACGTTGAAGAAGCCGGTCAGGCGGAGCTCGTCGCCCGGCCCCATGGCCGGGAGGAACGCGCTGACGTTCCCCTGTCCCCTCGCGGGGATCAGCGGGTAGCCGGGCTCCAGGGTGGCGGAGACGTTGTAGAGCTGGAACGGTCCCTCGTAGACCAGCACGACGGTCAGCGGGAGGTCGGAGGAGCCGGGGGAGGCCAGGAGGGCGGTGGAGTTGACCCCCCAGAAGCCGTACGCGGAGAAGTAGGGCTGGGGGGCGGCGCTGGCGACGAGCGGCCCCGCGGCGAGGAGGGCCGAGG
>CAYFJD010000115.1:0-3023 GCA_964343285.1 uncultured Nitrososphaerales archaeon | reverse complement strand
GCCCAGGGCGACCGCGAGGATCGATGCCCGCCCCGGGGCGATCCTTAGCGCGAGGTCCAAGTGGAAGATCGCCGTGGCGAGCAGCGCCCAGTGGAGCATGCGAGCCCCGTCTACGAGCAGGCGGTCGTCGCCGAGCGCGCTGAAGGTCAGCGCCCTCCCCGCGAACCACCTGAGACCGCCCGGCGACCTGAGCGCGGACGGCGGATCCGCGTAGCCGGTGAATCCGCGGGAGCGAAGCCAGCGGGCCAGCGACACCGCCACGCCGCACGCGAAGGACGCTGCGGCGGCGTAGGGGATGTAGCAAGCGACGAGCGCCTGCGCGGCGACCATTGCCACGTGGCGCGCAGATGCTCTAATAAGCTTATCTCTTAATCCTTATATGAGGATATATATATTGGATGTCAGAGGAGGCCTATGGGCTCGAGGACGCTGGACGCCAGGACGGCGTACCTGAGGAGCGGCGCGTCCGCCATAACCAGCACGACGATGACGACGAGCGCGTATCCGCTATACCTGTACTTGGCGAACAGGAACCCGGAGACCATAGGGACTATTACCTCCAGGGCCAGGACGCCCACCCACGTGATGTACGACAGCGGCCCGAAGAGCATCCGCTGCGCCGCTATGTGCGCCCCAACCCCCATGGCGGCGAACGCCGCGTAGAACCCCGCGGGGAGGACCTGAAGACCCATGGTTATCGGCCGGAACTCGACGCCGCCTCCACGAGCGCCCTGAAGATCGATATCCCCCCGGCCCGCCCCATCGCGGAGGGCACCTGCCAGTCGTGGACCGCCCTCTCCGGATGGGGCATGAGCCCCATGACGTAGCCGTCCGGTGAGCAGAGGCCGGCCACGTCCGCCTCGGAGCCGTTGGGGTTATACGGATAGGCTCCCCCGGCCGGGGTGCCGTCGGGCATGGAGTACTTGTAGGCCACGAGCCCCATGGACTCCAGCTCCTCGGCGCAGCCCGGGTCGGAGAAGACGACCTTGCCCTCCCCGTGGGCCACCGGCATCGGCTGCACCTCGGGGCCGGCGGAGAGCCTGCAGCGGCCCGCCCTCCTGACGTAGATCCAGCGGAACTCGAAGCGCGCCGACGAGTTGGGCGCCAGGGCCGCCCGGCATCCCTTGACGCCGGGGAGCAGGCCGAGCTCCACCAGGACCTGGAACCCGTTGCAGATCCCCAATATCGGCCGGCCCCTCGACCTCAGGTCCTCTATGGCCCCGCGGAGCGACGTCCGGAGCTTCGAGGCGAGCACCGCCCCCGCCCTGACCCTGTCGGCGTAGGAGAACCCGCCGGGGATGACGAGCCCGTCGAACATTCTCACGTCGAGCGCCCCGGACTCGAGGTCCGAGACGCGCACCGTCACCGCCTCGGCGCCGGCCTCCGTCACCGCCCTCGCCGTCTCGCGGTCGCAGTTCGTCCCGGGACCCCTTAGAATCGCTATCCTCGTCAAGGCGGCCTCCTCCACGCGGCCTCCAGCTCCCCGACGCCGACGTCCAGGTACCTCTTCCTCCCCCTGATGGCGAGGCGGTTCCCGCGCGACACCCGCCCTATCCTGGAGAACCTGCACCCGATGGACCTCATCAGGGACTCGAGCTCCTCCTCCGCCCCGGCGCGCGCCTCGAGGAGGAACCTGCCGTTGCTCTCCGAGAAGAGGAGCTGGTAGTCCTTGGACACGCCCTCCGAGGGCAGGAGCCCCAGGTCCAGCTCCAACCCCCTGCGGCCGGCGATCGCCATCTCCGCGGCGGCCACCGCCACCCCTCCGTCGGAGACGTCGTGGGCCGCCGCCACCAGGCCCCCGTCTATCGCGCGCACGACGCACTCCATGGCTCTCCTCGATTCCTCGACCCTGACCTTGGGCACAGACCCGCCGCGGATCCCCCTCGTTGCGAAGTACTCAGACCCGCCCATCTCGGCGCGCGTGACCCCGACCGCGTATATGGTGTCCCCCGGCGACTTAAGCCCGGAGGTCACGGCGCGCCTCACGTCCGGTATCACGCCGACCGCGGTTATCAGGAGCGTGGGCGTGACGGGCCCGGACTCCGACTCGTTGTAGAGGCTGTCCTTCCCGGACACGAAGGGGACGCCGAAGCCCGACGCGAAGTCGCGGCACGCCCTCAGCGCCTCCAGGAGGGACCACATCTCCTCCGGCCTCTCCGGGCTCCCCCACGCGAAGTTGTCCAACAGGGAGATCCTCCTGCCCCCCACGGCCGAGTTGTTGCGCATCGCCTCGTCTATGCTCGAGGCGGCCATCCAGTAGGGGCTGAGCCTGGAGTACCTGGGCCTCAGGCCGACGGATATCACGATCCCCTCCCACGAGTCGTCCAGCGGCTTTATCACGGCCGCGTCGTTGTGGCCGCCCGCGGGGTCCTCCACCGGGTAAACGACCGTGTTGCCCCTGACGCCGAGGTCGTACGTCCTCAGGACCCACTCCCTGCTGGACACGTTCGGCGACGAGAGGAGGTCCAGGAGCTCGGCGCCGAAGTCCTCCGGGTCCTCCAGCGGCGGCTCCTCCTCCGCCGCCCCCGCCGGCGGGGACGCTACCCTGGCCAGCCTGGGCGGGCGGAAGAGGAAGTCCATGTCCAGGTCCATCACGGCGGATCCGCGGTGGAGCGCCCTGCACCTGCGCTCCCCGGTGAGCCTGCCGACCACGGCAGCCTCCAGCCCCTCCCCGCGCGCCATCTCGAGGAGGCGCGGCACCTGCTCGGGGCGCGCGGAGAGCAGCATCCTCTCCTGCGACTCCGATATCAGTATCTCCCAGGGCTCCATCTCCTCCCTCAGGGGGACCTCGTCCAGGAGGAGCTCGCAGCCGGCGCCCGCTCCGTGCGCCATCTCGGCCGCGGCCACCACGAGCCCCCCTCCGCCCAGGTCCGTGATCCCGGTGGCGGCGCGCCCGTCCCTCGCGGCGGAGACGAACCTGATCAGGCCCTCCTCCACGAGGGGATCCGGTATCTGGACGGCCGGCCTCAGAGCTCTGAGGTCGCCGGGGAGCGCCGAGGAGGCGAAGGCCGCCCCCGCTATCC
>CAYFJD010000114.1:0-3034 GCA_964343285.1 uncultured Nitrososphaerales archaeon | reverse complement strand
GATGGGGCGGCGGCCCCTCCCGCCGCGCCCGGAAATTCTATATAGAATTTCGTCGGATGAGCGAGAGGAGGGACTCGAGGAACTCCGCCAGCCCCGACCTGCTCCCTATCGGGGAGACGTAGAGGGGGGAGCGGAGGTCCCTCGGGACCCCCTCCAGCGACTTCAGGATGTCCGCCGGGGACGGGGCGGCGATCCCGAGGAGCGACGACAGGCGGGCCCTGGCCCCCTCCGTGGGCGCGTAGGGTATTCCGAGGGCGACGGGGACCCCGAGGCGGGAGAGCGACGAGAGCGCCCCCACGACCCCGGACGGGTCGTCCAGGAGCGGGGAGAGGAAGAGGTTCGCCCCCGCCTCCACCTTCGCGCGCGCCAGCCCCAGGGACCTCTCGCTCCTCAGGTCCACGGCCGCCCCCCTGATGAAGCACCCGCGCTCGCGGAGCGCCGACCTCAGGGGCGCGGAGATCGCGGGGAACCCGGATCCCTCCGGCGGCCTCGGGAGGGAGGAGGCGAACCTCAGCGCGTCCAGGACGCCCATGGCGTCCGCGCAGCGGGGGGAGTCGCCCGCCACGAGGACGACCCCCTCCAGGCCCGAGGCGTACGCCGTCGCTATCCTGGAGGCGGAGGCCGCGGCCCCCCTCCCCCCCAGGGAGACGGCGGCCAGGGCCGGGACCCCAGAGGAGTGGGCCATCCAGGCGGCCAGCAGGGAGTCCGCGTTCGCGGCCCCGAAGGGGAGGTCCGGCGCGAACGCCGCGTCCAGGAGCCCCCTGGAGTAAAGCCCCCTCAGGGGCTCCAGGTCCGGGGGGTACCAGAACTCGAGGATCAGGCGCGGGGTCGGGCAGCTCAACTCAGAATAGCTCGTACTTGCGCTGCAGGACGCCCTCCCAGATCCTCGGGAGCCTCGAGAGGACGTCCTCCACGAGGGACGCGGCGTAGGACCTCACGCGGTCCTCCCCCGCCTCCCCGTAGTACTCTATCTGGACCGCCTGGGGCTCGTCTATCGGGTGGCCTATCTTGCTCAGCATGTAGCAGTAGGCCTCGTCCACCCCCGGCACCTCGGACGTCAGCCTGTTGACTATCTCCTGCGCCGCTATGTTGTAGATCTTCCCGACGTGGTTGACCGGGTTCTTGCCCGCGGCCGCCTCGAGGGACATGGGCCTCATGGGGGTTATCAGGCCCCCGACCCTGTTCCCCCTCCCCACCTGCCCGTCGTCCCCGTTCTCGGCGCTCAGGCCCGTGACCGTCAGGTAGTACCTGCCCCTCTCGTAGTCGTCGGCCGCGTTGAAGCTGACCTCCACGTCCATCCCCGTTATCCTGTCCGCCAACCTCATTATCTCCTCCTTCGCCTCCCCCACGGCCGACGCGTAGTGGTCCCTGTCCTCGATGAGCCTGGAGACCATGGCGGCCGCCACCGTGAGGTGCACGGAGCTCCCGGTCCTCAGCCCCATCACCTTGACGTCCTCGCCCACCTCCGGGTGGCGGGCCTTGAACTCCGGGGAGTTCAGGAGCCTCTCCGTCTCCAGGACTAGCCTCTCGGTCTCCGTGTAGGGGGCGAACGCGACCCCGAGGCTCGTGTCGTTCGCCAGGGGGACATCGGAGCCGGAGTCGAAGACGTGCACGAGGTCGACGCTCCCGGGCTTCACGCGGTAGTCCACCACCACGTGGGAGTCTACGTCCAGGAAGCGGAACTCCCTCCTGAGCCAGGACCTTGTGGTCCCCAGTATCACGCTCCCTATGGGCACGACCTCCGCGGAGCCCCCCCTCTCCACCCTCGTCGTGGCCCTCCCCACTATCATCAGGTACATGGGCTCCAGGACCTCCCCTCCCCCGAACCAAGCCCTCGCCTGGCCGCCTATCAGGACGCACTTGTCCAGGTTGTGGTGGAATATCCTGCCGTACCTCTCGAGGTAGTACTTCGAGAGGGAGATGCTGGCCTCCTCCGCCGCCCTGTCGCACATCGTGTCCGGGTGGCCCTTCCCCTTGCGCTCCACCATCTCTATGGGCCTGGAGCTGACGGGGACGCCGCGGGCCCTGGAGATGAGCAGCTGGCCCTCCGCAGCCATTTAAGGGCAATGAGCCGCGCGGCCCAAATATATCCGTTGCTCCCCGGGCCGATCCGCGGGGTGAAACCCTAAATAGCGGGGCGCCGGTGATCGCACGTGCCCCCGGATCTATCCGGATACATCGCCCTGATACTGGCGGGCGGGTACGGGAGGAGGCTCAGGCCCTACACGGACTCCGTCCCGAAGCCGCTGCTGGAGCTGCGCGAGGGCTACACGATACTGGACAAGCAGCTGAACGACCTGGGGGCGGCGGGGGTGCGGAGGGTAGTCCTGCTCACGGGCTACCTCCACGAGAAGGTGGAGTCCCGCTACGGAGGGGCGTGGAACGGCATGAAGATAGATTACTCGAGGGAGCAGCGCCCCCTGGGCACGTGGGGCGCGCTGAGGAACGCGATAGAGTCCCTATCGCTGGGGGGTCCGGCGATAGTGATGAACGGGGACGTGGTGACGGACGTCGACCTCAGGTCCCTGGCCCCCAGGGGGAACCACCTGGTTACTATACTCGCGGTCCCCATGCGCTCCCCCTACGGGATACTGGAGCTGAGCGGATCCGAGGTGGTAGGGTTCCGCGAGAAGCCCGTCCTCCCGCACTACATAAACGGGGGCATCTACGGGGTGCGCGACCTCCGCGAGCTCCTGGAGCACGGGAGGGATCTGGACCCCCCCGCGTCGCTCGAGGAGGACCTGTTCCCCAGGCTGGCCAGGGCCGGGCTGCTGGGCGCGTACGTGGAGTCCGACCCGGAGGTCCTCTGGCGCTCCGTGGACTCCGTGAAGGACCTCGAGGAGCTCCGCTCCATCTACGCGGAGAGGGTGGACAGGCCGTGGGGGTACGAGGTCACGGTGGCGCGCGCCGAGGAGTACCTGCACAGGAGGATGTACGTCAGGGAGGGCTCCAGGATCCCGGCGCACGTCCACAGGTCGAGGGTGGAGACGCTTCGCGTGGAGAGGGGGAGGGTGAGGGTGGAGGTGGACGGAGG
>CAYFJD010000113.1:0-3111 GCA_964343285.1 uncultured Nitrososphaerales archaeon | reverse complement strand
GGATACTCGTGGAGGAGAAGGTCTGGGGGCCCGAGTACACGGTCCAGTGCATATCCGACGGGCGCGCCCTCAGGTGCTTCCCGCCGGTGCAGGACAACAAGCACGCGTTCGACTTCGGGATGGGGCCGGAGACGGGCGGGATGGGGAGCTACTCCACGGGCCGCCTCCTGCCCTTCCTCACCGAGGAGGAATACGAGAGGAGCGTGGAGATAATCTCCTCGATGGTCAGGGCGGTGGAGGAAATCGCGGGCCGCAGGTACGTCGGCTTCGTGGCCGGGCAGATGATGCTGACGGAGGTAGAGGGGCCGACGCTCATAGAGATGTACTCCAGGCTGGGGGACCCGGAGGGGGTCAACGCCCTCGCCTCCCTGGAGGCGGACCTAGTTGACGTCCTGGAGGCCGCGGTGGAGGGGAGGCTGGAGGGCGCTAACTTGAGGTTCTCGGAGGATTCCACCGTCGTCAAGGCGCTGGCGCCCCGCGGTTACCCGGATCGCCGCGACCTGGCGGCGGGCCACCCGGTCTCGGTGGACTGGGGCGCGATGGAGGGCGAGGGGTGCAGGATCTACTGGGGCTCGGTTCACGAGGACGGGGGCTCCGTGGTGACGCGGGGGTCGAGGGCGCTCGAGGTGCTGGCGAGGGGCGGCGACGCGCCCTCCGCGTCCGGGCGGGCGGAGCGCTGCGCGAGGGCGGTGTCCCTGGCCGACGGGTGGCGCATCTTCCACAGGGAGGACATCGGGTCGGCGGAGATGGTAGCGGCCGCCGTGAGGGCGGCGGAGAGGGTCAGGTCCCTCTACAAGTACAGGGCCGAGAGGGGGATCCTCGGGAGGAGGCTGGACTGGATCCCCGGCAGGGGCCTGGTGGATCCGGCGGAGGAGGTGAGGAGGGAGGTGACGGGCGTGTGAGGGCGACGGGCGTTGAGCCCAGGAGGAAGATAGTGGAGGAGGCGCTGGCGCACGCGCGCGAGCTGGACGCCGGGCTCGAGCCCCTGGACCTCCTCAGGCCGGACGACCCGTTCGTCTACGTGTCCGTCGGCGGCGGGGAGCTCGGCGACCTAGTTCTCACGGCCGCGAAGAGGTCCCTCGGGGGGAGGGGAGGAGGGGTGCTCACGGCCGCGATAGACCGCTACCCCGGGTTCCCGGCGCAGGACGTCGCGGACGAGCACGCCGTCATAAATATGATGGACGGGGACGCGCTGGAGGCGGCGATATCGGGATTCGTGCGCGATCCGCGGCGGACGAGGCACGCGATCTTCCTGGAGGTGGAGGCGGCGGACGTCCCGCGCGTGTTCGAGATGTCCAGGAGGGGCTACAACGTCGTCTCCACCCCCTACAGCCCGCTCGTCGGGATGGACAGGCTCGCCACCAAGATCCTGATAAGCGAACTCGGGCTGCCGGCGGTGGAGTGGAGGTACGCGGGGTCGGCGGAGGAGCTCCGCTCGGCCGCGGAGGAGCTGGGGCTACCGGTCATAGTGAAGCCCGTCATGACGTCGAGCGGCCACGGGACGTCGATCGTGTGGGACGAGGGGGAGCTCGGCGCGGCCTACGAGCACGCCCTCAGGCACGCGAGGGGCAGGGGGGACGAGGTGATAGTCGAGAGGTACCTGCCGGAGCTGAGGGAGAGGGGCCTGGAGCTCACCCAGATAGTGGTCAGGGCGTTCGACGAGGACGGGAGGCTGAGGACTTTCACGATCGCGGTCGGCCACAGGAGGCCGGGCGCCGTCTACGTGGAGAGCTGGTTCCCATCGGGGGCGCCGCCGGACCTCGAGGCGGAGGGCGCGGAGCACGCGAGGAAGCTGGCCGACGCCCTCGGGGGCCTCGGAATTTACGCGGTAGAGCAGTTCGTGGTGGACGGCAGGGTGTACAACAGCGAGTTCGCCAACAGGCCCCACGACACGGGGATGGTCACGAGGTGGGCGCTCACGGAGGACGAGGGCTCCCTCCACCTCAGGTCCACGATGGGGCTCAGGGTGCGGCCGCCCCTCCCCCTGGACGAGGGCTCCGTGTGCGCGGCCAGGGTGGTCCTGGCCCCCGAGGACGTCGCCCCCGGCTCGCCCGTCGTCTCCTGGGATCCGTCGGCGGCGCAGAGGGTCCTCGCCGCGATGGGCGTGAGGGGGGACGTCTGGTTCTTCGGCAAGCCCACGGCGTACCCGGGCAGGAGGATGGGGCTCGCGGCGGCGTGCGCGCCGCGGCTGGACGCGGCCAGGGCGGCGGCGGCCGCCGCGGCGGCGGCCGCGGAGGGGGGGATACGCTATGGCGCGCCGCGCGGTTAGGATAGAGGTTTGGCTGAAGGAGGGGCTCGTGGACCCGGAGGGCCGCACGGTGGCGGAGGCGCTCTCGGGCATGGGCTTCCCCGTGCTCTCGGCCAGGGTTGGGAAGGTCTACGAGGTGGACGTGGAGGCCGGGAGCGCGGAGGAGGCGGAGGCGATCGCGCGCGAGATGTGCGAGGCGCTCCTGGCGAACCCTGTGAGGGACTCCTACCGCGTGGAGGTGCTGGACGACGATCGGGGCTGAGGACGCGGAGGCGGTGGAGGAGTACTTCGCCTCGCTCGGGCGGAGGCCCACCGAGGCGGAGCTGAGGTCCATAGAGCAGCTGTGGTCGGAGCACTGCAGGCACAGGACGTTCCGCGGCAGGGCGCTGGGGGCGGACGGATCGCTCCTAGCGGACGACCTGCTGTCCACCTTCATAGAGCCCGTCTCCAGGGCGCCTTGGGTGGTCTCGTCGCTGAAGGACAACGCGGGCATAGTGGAGTTCGCGCGCGGCTACGGGATAGCGGTCAAGGTCGAGACGCACAACCACCCGTCCGCGGTGGACCCGTTCGACGGGGCCGCCACGGGGGTCGGCGGCGTCATAAGGGACGTGCTGGCGGTCTGGGCCGACCCGGTGGCGCTAACCGACGTCCTCTGCTTCGGGCCGCCCGGCTCAAGGGCCCCGGGCGGCGCCCTCAGCCCGCGCCGCGTGATGGAGGGCGTCGTGGCCGGCGTGGGGTACTACGGGAACAACGTGGGGGTGCCGACGCTGGCCGGGGCGGTCGTGTTCGACGAGGGATACGCGGGGACCCCCCTCGTCTTCGTCGGCTGCGTGGGGCTCGTCCCCCTGGACGGCTACCTGAGG
>CAYFJD010000112.1:0-3120 GCA_964343285.1 uncultured Nitrososphaerales archaeon | reverse complement strand
GCGGTCCTCGAGGACCGCGAGGAGATGGGCCCCATACACCAGGTGTACTACCTGCAGGAGTACGTGAGGCGCCCGCCGAGGGACATCAGGACGTTCGTGGTCGGCGACCAGGTGGTGGCGGCCATCTATCGCTATCAGCCGCCGGACGACTGGAGGACGAACACCGCGAGGGGCGGGAAGGCGGAGCCCTGCGAGGTCACGAAGGAGCTGGAGGACATCTCGATAAGGGCGGCGGAGGCCGTGGGCGGGGGCGTGCTGGGCGTCGACGCGATGGAGACGGACGAGGGGCTCCTCGTCCACGAGGTGAACCACAACCCGGAGTTCAGGAACAGCGTTAGGGTGACCGGCATAGATATTGCCGGTCACATGATAGAGTACGTGGCGAGCCAGGCCAAGAGGTAGTTCGGGATGAGCTTGGAGAACCGCGAGGAGGTTAAGCTCCTCATAGATATGGTCAACATATACTCGCCGTCGGGGCGCGAGGCGAGGATCGCGAAGTACCTCTACGAGAAGATGGTGTCGGACTTCGGGTTCGACGAGGTGAAGATGGACGACGTGGGGAACGTCATAGGGATATACAGGGGCAGGCGTCCGTCCATCCTCCTGTGCGGCCACATGGACACGGTGCCCGGCAGGCTCCCGGTGAGGGTCGAGGAGGGCTACCTGCTGGGGCGCGGCTCGGTCGACGCCAAGGGCCCCCTCGCCGCGATGATGTTCGCGGCGCAGCGCCTCAGGGCGAGCGGGTACGACGGCGAGATAGTCGTGGCCGCGGTGGTCGACGAGGAGGGAAGGGGGACGGGCGCGAAGCACCTGGCCAGGAGCAACCTGGGCGTCGACTACGTCCTGCTCGGCGAGCCGAGCGGCCTGAACCAGATAACCATCGGGTACAGGGGGCGCATCCAGCTCAAGGTCAACGTGGAGACGGAGGGCTTCCACGCCAGCTCGCCCTGGCTCGGTAAGAGCGCCTTCATGCACGCCCTGGACATAATAAATAGGATTCGCGACTACGTGGAGAAGGGAGGGGGGGAGAGCCCCTTCGACTCCCTGAGCATGTGCGTGACCATGATCCAGGCCGGCGTCGCGACCAACGTGGCCCCCCCGAACTGCTCCTTCACGCTCGACATCAGGGTCCCCCCGAGGCTCAGATCCTACAAGGTCGTCAACGACCTGCTCTCGGTGATCAAGGAGTACGTCGACTCGGCGGAGCACGGGATCGACGTTCAGGTCGTGCCCGAGGAGATAACGGAGGCGTTCCTGGTCGACAGGTCGAACCAGCTGGTCAGCGCGCTCTCCGCCGCCATACGTAGGGTGACGGGCAAGGCGGCGCAGCTCGTCAGGAAGACCGGGACGGGCGACATGAACATACTCGGGTTCTCGCTGAGCGTCCCCGCGGCCACGTATGGCCCCGGCGACCCCAAGCTATCGCACACGAACCACGAGCGCCTGGACCTGAACGAGTACCTGACGAGCATAGAGGTCCTGAAGGAGGCCATCGGAATCCTGTACTCCAGGCACTCCGGGAGCCCTTGATGGGGGTCAGTCCGTCGCGAGCACATCACAGGTCAGACTGGGACGGTGGCCTCATCCCCCGGCCCTCGATCGCCCGCCGCGGCTTTAACCTTATCACGAAAAACCGGCGTCCCGATCCGGGCGCGAGGATCCGCGCATCTTGCGCAAAGTCCCGTAGGTCCTCAGCGGCCTCAGATAGGTGCCCCCTACCCTGGAGAGGGATATGGCGAAGATCACCGCGTCCAGCAGGCCGCCGGCGGCCATGTCCGCGCGCACCACGCATCTGCCGTAGACCCTCTTCAGCTTGAGTTCCACCTTCGCCTCCCCCAGGGCCCCGAGGAGCCACCTCAGGTTGCGCGAGATCTCCGCCGCGGCCTCCTCCTCGCGCCCCTCGCACCCGGCCACCTCCACGTACCTCCTGATCCACCTGCGCATTCACATCACCGCCGACTCGTACAGATAGCTCTGCGCCCTGCGGTAGTCGCTCGCGTTCCAGAACTCCCCCGCGATCGCGGTGAGCGGGCTGTAGAGCGCCCTGGGCCCGAGCAGCTCCTCCGGGCGCCTGGCGCCGGATCCCATCAGGAGCGGCGCGTGGCGGTCCAGCGCCAGCTCGAAGAGCGCCCTGAGGGTCCGCATGTTCAACGATCCGCTCGCGTGCAGCTCCCTCAGCTCGCTGAACCTCACGACGAGGACCCTCACGACGTTCGGGCGTTTGCCCATGGCCTCCTCCAGCGCGCCCACGTCCAGCCCCGACAGCCTGACCAACAGCACCTCCGAGAGGCCGCCCCCCTCGAACTCCGAGATCCTCATCCCGGCCCTTCCAGGATATTCCAGCAGCCTCAGCCCGGCGGGCGGGGCGGGCCGCGACCCGCAGCCGGGCAACCTCCTCACCAGCGCCAGCTTGAACCCGAGCGCCCTCAGGGATTCGAGCGTTCCCTCGCATCCCTCGCCCAGCTCCACGTACGCGTCTATCGGTATCAATCCTCGTCCCGCGCGCTCCCCAGGATCTCCGAAAGCCTCATCGCCGGCTCCTCCCTTCTGACCTCGGATGAGACCACGAGCTCCACGGAATCCCTGTGCCCCATCCTGGCCCTCCCCATCACCAGCCCCTGCTTGTCGAGCCTTATGTAGATCCTTCCCCTCTCGTCGATCAAATCCCTCAGCGAGCGGCTCAGCCTCCTCCTCTCCGCGTCGTCCATGTGCGCGACCATCTCGCGCAGGACCTCGAGCGCCCTGTCGTCGAAGAGCGTCGCCCTGACGATCGCGATGGGGTTCCCGTAGTGTCCGCTGGTTCTGTTCACGCTCAGCTCATCCCGCCTTATCCCGAGGACCCCCTCGAGGCTCCCCATCACCTTCTCCTCGTCCTCCGTCGCGTGGAGGTAGAGGCTGGCGTCCACCTTGATCAGGTGCCTCGCGCGGCCTCCCACGTTCCGCGCAATGCCCGCCGACGTTATTAGCGATTCCGACCCTCCGCGGGGCGGCGAATCGCCATCGCCGGCACGCATCTTCCTGGGGGCGCCCGCCGCGGCGGGGGCCGACTGCCCTACGGCCGCCCAAGACCCCGCGGGCGAGGTGGTGGAGCCCCCACCGCGAACCCGCGCGGGGTGGACG
>CAYFJD010000111.1:0-3129 GCA_964343285.1 uncultured Nitrososphaerales archaeon | reverse complement strand
GAGGACGAGATTAAGAGGGGCGAGGTCACCGACTACTACTTCGTCAACGTGGAGAAGGCGCTCAGGGAGTCCGGGAGGAACCCGATGGTCACAGTCGAGATCTACACCAGGAAGCTGCCCTACCAGGACGAGTGGGGGGTTGTCGCCGGGATATACGAGGTCGCGAAGCTCCTGGAGGGGCTCCCGGTGGACGTGTGGGCCATGGAGGAGGGCGAGATCTTCCAGACGGCCAGCAGGACGGCGGCCTACGAGCCCGTGATGAGGATAAGGGGAAGATACGCGGACTTCGCCCGGTACGAGACCTCCATACTCGGGTTCCTGTGCTCCGCCTCCGGCATAGCGACGAAGGCGGCGAGGCTGAGGCTCCTGGCCGGGCGCGACAAGATACTCCTGAGCTTCGGCACGAGGAGGACCCACCCCGCGCTCGCGCCCCTGATAGAGCGCTGCGCCTACATGGCAGGCTTCGACGGCTTCTCGAACACGGTGGCGACGAAACTCCTTGGGGTGCGCGCCTCCGGCACGATGCCCCACAGCTTCATATTGTGCTTCGACGACCAGAGGGAGGCCTGGCTGGCGTTCGACAGGGCGCTGCCGCCGGACGTGCCGAGGATAGTCCTCGTCGACACGCTCTTCGACGAGAAGACGGAGTCGATAATGGCTCTCGAGACGCTCAAGGACAGGCTATACGGCGTGAGGCTGGACACGCCCTCGAGCAGGAGGGGCGAGTGGAGGAAGATAATAGAGGAGGTGAGGTGGGAGCTGAACTTGAGGGGGGGCAAGAACGTCAAGATATTCGTGTCCGGCGGCATAGACGAGAAGGAGGTTATGGACCTCGCCGACGTGGTGGACGGCTTCGGCATAGGGACGAGCGTCTCAGACGCGCCGTCCATAGACTTCAACATGAAGGTCGTGGAGGTGGAGGGCCCGGACGGCAGGATGCGCCCGCGCTCGAAGCGCGGGGACCTCTCCGGCGCTAAGGAGGTGTTCCGCGACCGCTCTACGATGCACGATTATATAGCGCCGGCCGGCTGGGAGCCGCCGGCCGGCTACGAGAGGCTGTTGCAGCCCCTAATAGAGGGCGGGAAGATCGTGCGGAGGTTCAAGGGAGTCGACGAGATCAGGTCGGAGCTCCTCTCGAAGCTGGACCTGATAAGGGCCCGGAGGCCCAGCGTGACGCTGGCCGTCTGAGGATCAGGGCGGGGGGCGGCCCCTGACCACGAGCCTGAAGGGACCGTCCGGCTCCCCCTCCACCTCTATTTTCACCTCCGGGACTATCCTCCTGGCCAACTCGACCACGGTGCGGGCGTGGGAGGTGAGCGCGCACCCGGTCACCGAGCTGACCCCATCGGCGAACATCAGGTAGGGGAGCAACATGTCGGACGCGTGCCTGTCCAGCGCGGCCCCCGTGGACAGGTCCTCCAGGAGGGACCTCGCGGCCTCCCTGCCGACCTCCTCCGCCGGCTTCCCGCGCCTCCCGAGCGCGTCGGACCCCAGCACGCCGCCCTCCGCCTCCGCCCAGAGGGCTATGCCGGATCCCGGGCCCAGGCCCCTCTCCGATACCTCCACCTCGACGTCCATCGGCACGTCCCCCAGCCCCCTGAGCTCGGCCAGGGCGGCCGCCGCCTGCCTCTCCGCGACGTGCCTGGGCAAAAGGGTGGCGTGGCTCCTCCCGCCCACGCGCAGCACGGCGCCCCTCCGCTCGGCGACCAGGGGGGTCAGGCTCGCCCTGCCCGGCACGATCACCCTCACCTCGCCCCCTCCCCTGGGGTAGTGCCCCCTCCTGACGAGCTCCATCTCCACCCCGTAGGACATGCGGCGCAGGTGCGCGAGGAACACGCCGCGGAAGTAATCGTAGGTGGGGCTCCTCGGGACGTCCGTGCCGCCCCTCAGGATTACCTCCGTCCTGGAGTCGGCGAACGCCATGACGGGCAACGCGCTCTGGAGGACTAGGGTGACCGATCCGGCGGTCCCCACGTCCACCGAGTACCTCCCCCCGAAGATCCCGGAGGGCCTGAAGTAGACCTCGGTGGATCCGAGCTCGTCCCCCTCCACGTAGGCGCGCGTCAGGGAGGCCAGGAGCCTGAGGGCGGCCAGGTGCTGGTGCTGCAGGCCGGGCCTCTCCCTCTTGACCCTCACGTTCCTCAGCCTAACGTCGCGGCCGGTTATGGAGGCCAGCGCGAGCGAGTAGCGCAGGACCTGTCCCCCGCCCTCGCCGATGCTCGCGTCCAGCTCTATCAATGGCGGGGCTGCCGCGCCGGGGACTCCAGATAAGTTCTGCGCCTCGGCGATGACGTAGCCCGCGGTCCCTGGGCCGATGGACTGGCAGGATTACCCCTCGTCGAACGCCAGCGAGCCGACGCTGCTCAGGCGCCCCAAATAGTACCCATCCAACGTGTAGATCTCGGCGCGCTCGCCGTTCTCCAATATCAACCTCATGACTGGTCCCCGGGGCTCCGAGTCCTCCAGGGCCGCGCCCCCCAGCAGCTCGTTGAAGGCCGGCAACACTATTATCTCGGGCACGCCGCCGCACTTCACGCACCTGACCCAGACGGGGTAATTCCTCCCGGGACCGCCCCTGATGTAAAGGTGGTTGTGCCCGACGACCACGAGGTCGGAGCCCGACAGGAAATCTATCCTGGTGTGCCCGTGAGCCAGCCCCACCTTCCTCCCCATGACCTCGAGGACCAGACCTCCCTGGCCAGCCAGCCTTATGGGGCCTAGGCTCATCTGCGCAAGCCCCGCGTCGTGGTTGCCGGGCACGATTATTATCTCGTCGAAGGCGGGCAGCAGCGCCGAGAACAGCTCGTGGAGCTCGCGGAACTCGTACTGGCTCAGCCCCGTGACGGAGTGCTTGACGTCCCCCAGCAACACTAGTCTCCTGGACGAGGACTCCCCGGCGATGGAGATTATGCGGTCCGCCAGCCTCCGGGTCTGCGGAGGGAGGAATATGCCGTTCCTCCTCAGCTCCTCCTCGAGCCCCACGTGTAGGTCGGAGACCACCAGGGTCCGGGGTTCGCCCTCCAACAGGAGGGCGGGATGCCCCGCGACGAACCTCCACAGCTTCACGTGGGGCGGAGGGATCCTAGGCGTTTAACCGTTTGGAGGAGTTCCCGGCGGGCGGTTCGCGCG
>CAYFJD010000110.1:0-3228 GCA_964343285.1 uncultured Nitrososphaerales archaeon | reverse complement strand
CCGAACTCCTCCCCATGGGGGCGGAACGCTTTATAGACGCGTCGCGCGCAATTACCGTGGATGGTGATCGATTTTTCGTCGCACGTGATACCCCCCGGCTCATCCGGGATCTTCAAGCGCACGTGGCTTCACGAGGAGGGGCAGGAGGATCCCGAGATCCGCATCAAACTGATGGATAAGTACGGCGTCGACGTGCAGGTCGTGCACCTGAGCGCCGCGCATTTGTCCGGGCTAGACGCGAGGGAGGCCGCGCGCGCCTGCAGGATCTCCAACGATTACGTGGAGAAACTCGTGTCCGCCCATCCGGACAGGTTCGTGGGATGCGGGATACTGAGCATATTGGACGTGGAGTCCGCGCTGGACGAGCTCGACAGGGTCGTCGGGGACCTGGGGTTCAGGTGCGTGACCCTTGGGACCCATCAAGGGGACGTCGCGTTGGACTCGGAGGAGCTCCACCCGCTCTACGAGAGGATAGCGCGCCTCGGCGTGCCGATCTTCCTCCACCCGGTGGACTGGGGCGGATATCGCTTGGCCGGCGAGGGGAGCGGCGCGCACGCCATGTCCACGTTCGGCTGGCCCTTCGACACCTCGCTGGCCGTCTGGAGGTTGATCGTGGGGGGCGTAATCGACAGGTTCCCGGCGCTCAAGCTGGTCACGCACCACCTGGGGGGCATGTTGGCGTTCCACTACAGGAGGGCGGAGTTCCGCTTCAACCGCTATTACGGGGGGCGCGGGCGCAGCTTCAGGGACTACCTGGCGAACGTGTACGCCGACACGGCCCTGGACGGCGGGTCGGTCGCCGACCTCATGGCGGCGTACTCCGTCTTCGGCCCCCGGAGGATGCTCTTCGGTTCGGACTGGCCGTACATTGATGCTAGCCTATCCATCAAGGGGAACATGGACGCGATCCGCGCAATGCCGGTGCCCGAGGAGGAGAGGGATCTGATCCTCCACGGCAACGCGGAGGAGCTGCTCCGCATGCGCGGGTGAGCGGCTTGGACGTGCTGGTGGTGGGCGGCGGGATAGCGGGCTCCATGGTCTCCTACTATCTATCTTCGGCCGGCTTCAGCGTTGCGCTGGCGGACGCTGATATGGAGGCCGGCGTCAGCACGTCGATATATAACGCCGGATCCCTCGACGAGAGGCCGTCCTTCACGGGCGTGAGGCCCGTCGCCGCGGCTGCGGCGTCCTTCCTGGGCAGGTATTCGCCCGTCGGAGCGACCGTGGGCAGCCTGCTGAGGAACGCCGGGTGGGTGCTGCGCGCCCTGAAGGTCGACAGGAGGACGCGCGACCCCATCGAGGAGCGGCTGCTGAACCTCAGCCTGGCCCTCTGGGACGACCTGGCTAAGGGGGATCCAGGGCTCGATTACTACTCCAGGAGGGGCCTCAGGCTCTACATGGACTTCGCGCGCGCTGAGGAGGAGTCGAGGAGGACCGGGGGACGGTTGCTCGACGAGCGGGACCTGGAGGATATTGGGTTCACGGGCTTCCAGGGAGGCGTGGAGCTTGAGTCCAGGTGGGTGAATCCACACGCGGTCATGCGCAGGATGAAGGAGAAGCTGGTAGAGGCCGGCGTCGAGGTTCGCCGGGAGGAGGTGCACCTGAAGGCGGAGTCCTCCGGGCTCGTCCGCGCGGTTAACCCCGAGCTGCGCGCTGACGCGTACGTGGTGGCCGCCGGCGCCTGGACCGATGCACTGTGCAGGCCCTTGGGCTGCAGGCTCGGCGTCCTGCCCGCCCGCGGCGTGGCGGTCATAGCGGGATACGATGAGGGCGCCGTGGGGCTCCCCGCGCTTTTGGAGGACCTCGGCGCGGTGGTGGCGCTCCACGGGAGGTCGACGCTCAGGCTCACGGGCTACTTCGAGCTCGCCGGATACAGCACGAGGGGCGCGGCTCAGCGCGCCGAGCGTCTGCTTGCTCGCATAGGCGGGCACCTCAGGGTGCGCGGCCTCCGTGCGGTCGAGGTCGGCGTAGGCATGCGCCCGTGCACGTACGACCAGCTCCCAGTCGTCGGGGCGGTTCCGGGCTACAGGAACCTCTACGTGGCCACCGGCGGCTGCAGGAGGGGCGTGACCATGGCACCGCTGATGGGCAGGATAATTGTGGACGTGATGTCGGGGAGGGGCCTGGAGGGCGATATGCGCGCCCTGGACCCCTCGCGCATAGTTGGTCCCGGGGGTTAGCCCGCGGCGTCCAACGGCTGAAGTACGTGCACCTGATGTCCAATTCGCGCCCGACGCCTTCCTGCGCGCGCCGGGCTTACTGTGGACTGCCTGCTGGATCTCGCGCGCCGCGACCATCAGCTTCAGCTCCCTGAGGTCCACATTGTCGCCCACGGCATTATATGCGCCGATGGCTTATAAGGTCCATGAAAATCGCATTAGTGCTCATTTACATGTGAAAATATAAGTGGAATGCGCGATAATACGGACGGAGTCGACAACTCACGCGGTGCTCCTCTGCCTGGCGGCGGCCCTAAGCAGGTCCTCCACCTCCACGAGCTGGGCGTCTATCCACTCGTCCTCGATCAGGACCCCCTCGCCGGAGCGCTCGTCGTACATCCCCACGATCACGATCGCGCCGAGCGGCGTGCCCCCCCTGGCGCGGGCGCGAAGGCCTTGAACCCGTAGACGGGCCCTCTCGGCACGAGGAAGGGGAGCGCCTCCTCCAGCGCCCTCGGGAGGATCCTGAGCTCCCGGGAGAACGGGACTAGCCTGAGCCCGAGCCCGGGCGCCGCGCGCTCGACCGCGCGGGCCCTGGCCTCCACCTCCCTCATCCTGGCCTCGACTGCCTCCTCGAACGACTTCCTGTCCACCTTCGTCCACACGCCGGGCCGGAGGGGCATGACGCCGCCCCTCGGAAAGGCTCCCTTGTTAATTTTGCCAACTCACTCCCGATATCCGTTGGAAAGGGTTCGACGAGGTCGCCGTAAATGAGATCGGCGTAAGCTCGCACTCTGGCTCAATTTTACTTGACAAATATTCTCCAGGCGATGTTGCGCGTTTAAACGTGCGATGCGATCTGGGCTACGCGCTGGAGAGGACACACATCTGCCTGGATGTCTGGGGTTCCGCTGCAGAGGCCTCCCGAGGGCCATCGGGGTTTCTCAGAACAGGCCCCGCCGCATCGGCGACTAAGCGCTGCCACGGGGATCCCCGCCGGGCAGATATCTAGCCTCAAACCCTCATAGGTACTCTCGAACTCGGAGCAACCCCTGACGATAACCTACCT
>CAYFJD010000109.1:0-3294 GCA_964343285.1 uncultured Nitrososphaerales archaeon | reverse complement strand
CTCGAGCACGTCGGTCAGGGCCATGGGGACAGAGGCGGCGGCCGCCGCCCTCCTGGTGGTCGAGGTCGCCGCGGACTCCATATCCAGCAGGAAGGGGCTTCACTGGGGGGCGCACGAGCTCGTGGCGGAGCTGCCGGGCGTCCTCCTGAGGTTCGACTACGTGGGGTCGGGAGCGTGGCGACGAGCCTGGGCGAAGAGTGGGCCGAGGTGGTGGCCAGCATAGGGGCCCTTTCGGAGTACTACGAGGTGGGGAACAGGTTGCTGTCGCTCGGCACGATAGGATACCTGAGGAGGAGGGCCGGGGAGGAGGTGGGGGGATGCCGGACCATGGTGGACCTGGGCTCCGGGCCCGGCCAGATGGCCGCGGCGGCCGGGTGCGGGTCCAGGAGGCGCTGCGTCCTGGTGGACGCCGTGCCCGCAGGCCTGAGGAGGGCGGCTGCGGGCGCGCTGTCCGAGCGCGTCGTGGCGATGCACGAGTGGATGCCCTTCAGGGACGGCTCCTTCGAGTGCGCCAGCGCCGCCTTCAGCCTGAGGGACTCCTGGAGCGCGGGGGCCGCGCTGGGCGAGGTGAGAAGGGTGCTCCGCCCGGGTGGGCGCCTGGTCGTGCTGGACCTCGGGAAGCCGGACGGGGCGCTCGGCAGGTTCCTCGTCGGGGCATATTGGGGCTTCGCGTCCGTCGTCCTGAGCGCCCTCATGGGCCCCCTCGGGCCCCTCTACTCCAAGCTCAGGCTCACCTACTCGAGGCTCCCGAGGAACGGCTTCGTCCTCAGGGTACTCCGCGACCTGTTCGGCGAGGCCAGGATGGAGGAGCTGCTGGCCGGCGGCGTGATAATAGCCGTGGCCACCAAGAGGGCTCACCTTTAATACTCGGGGGATGGGCACGAGGTCCGTGGCCGGCCCCGGGACGAAGGCTATGATAGGGCTCGAGGTCCACGCTCAGATCCTGAGCCTGAGGACCAAGCTGTTCTGCTCGTGCAGCTCGGATTACAGGGGGAAGCCGCCGAACACGAACGTGTGTCCGGTCTGCATGGGGCTCCCGGGGACCCTGCCGACCCTGAACGGGAGGGCCGTGGAGGAGGCGCTCAAGGTGGCGTTGGCCCTCCACTGCAGCGTGAACCGGGTCTCGAGGTTCTGGAGGAAGAACTACTTCTACCCGGACCTCGCTAAGAACTACCAGATAAGCCAATACGACAGGGCCGGAGGCGTGCCGTTCGCCCAGGACTGCCGCCTGAGGATAAAGGGGGGAAAGGTCGTCCGCATAAGGAGGATACACCTGGAGGAGGATCCGGCCAGGATCTACTACGAGGGCGGGATCCTCCAATCCCCCTACGCCTTGGTTGACTACAACAGGCACGGGGTGGCCCTACTCGAGATAGTGACGGAGCCGGACATGGAGAGCCCGGAGGAGGCCAGGGACTTCCTCGAGAGGCTAGCCGGTATACTGGAGTACTTGGGGATCTACAGGCCGGACGTGGAGGGGGCGATAAGGTGCGACGTGAACGTGTCGGTCGAGGGAGGGAGCAGGGTCGAGATCAAGAACGTGTCCGGGTTCTCGGACGTGGAGAGGGCGATAAGGTTCGAGCTGACCAGGCAGCTGGGGAGGAGGGAGAGGGGGCTGAAGGTAGAGAGGGAGACCAGGCATTGGGACGAGGTCAGGAGGATAACCGTGAGCCTGAGGTCGAAGGAGGCGGAGGAGGAGTACAGGTACTTCCCGGAGCCCGACCTGCCGCCCATAATAGTGCGCGAGGAGGACGTCGAGAGGGTCAGGTCGGAGCTCCCGAGGCTTCCCGAGGACCGCCTGAAGTACTACGTGGAGGAGCTGGGGCTGAACCCGACCCTAGCGGAGCCCCTGGCCTACTCACCCCACCTCTCGGGGCTCTTCGAGGACTGCGTCTCGAGGGGCGCCGACCCCAAGAGGGCGGCGTCCATAATAGTGGTCGACCTGCTGTCCTACGCGAACTCCAAGGGGGTGAGGCCGCACGAGCTGCGCGTGGATCCGGAGGCCGTGGTGGAGCTGTCGAGGCTCATGGAGGGCGGGCTGAGCCACAAGGACGCGAGGGACGTGTTGAGCTACGCGCTGGAGAAGGGGGTGAAGATCGAGGAGGCCGCGCGCGCCCTCGGGGTGGAGAGTGCGAAAGGGGAGGAAACGATGAGGCGCGTGGTGGAGGAAGTCATCAGGAGGAACCCGAGGGCGGTGGAGGACGCGAGGAGGAACCCGAGGGCGGTGGACTACCTGGTCGGCATGGTCCTCAAGGAGCTCGGGAGGGGGGCCAACGCGAGGGAGGTGGCGAGGATGGTGCGTGAAACGCTGATCAAGATAAATAGCGGGAGCTCGCAATGAGGTCGTTTGTCGCCCTGGTGGACGAGGAGGACCGTCGACGTCAGGCCCAGGAGGGCGAAGAGCGTCCTCCACGAGTACTTCGACGTGGAGGACGCGAGGAGCGGGCTGACGGTTAACCCGTACGTCGGGTGCTCCCACAGGTGCGTCTACTGCTACGCCACGTTCGAGTGGGCGAAGGAGTTCCACGACGTGGTGGAGGCCAAGGTGAACGCGCCCGAGGTCCTCTCGTCGGAGCTGGCCACGTGGAAGGGCAGGGTCGTGGAGCCGGTCTTCCTGTCGACGGCGACCGATCCGTACCAGCCGATCGAGGGGAGGATGAGGCTGACCAGGAGGGTTGTGGAGGTGCTGCAGTCGAAGGGGATACCCTACTACATATTCACGAAGTCCGCCACCATAGTGAGGGACCTGGAGCTCCACGCGAGGTACAGGGGCAAGTGCGCGATAGTCTGGAGCCTCACAACCGTCGACGAGGATCTCAAGAGGGCGCTGGAGCCCGGGGCGTCGAGCGCCCGCGGGGTACTGGCGGCCATGAGGCGCTTCTCGGGGGCAGGGGTCCTCGTGGGCGTCAACGTGGATCCCGTGATTCCAGGGGTGAACGACGACCCCGAGGGGATATCGAGGGTCCTGAGGGCCGCCAGGGACGCCGGCGCGTCCTTCGCCTACAACGGTATCCTGAGGCTCCGCGACGACATCTGGGGGCGCCTGAGGCAGTTCCTGGAGGCGAGGGGCATGTTGGGCGCTATGAGGAGGATGGAGAGGCTGTACTTCGAGGAGGGA
This sequence comes from uncultured Nitrososphaerales archaeon, assembly GCA_964343285.1. GTDB lineage: Archaea > Thermoproteota > Nitrososphaeria > Conexivisphaerales > Conexivisphaeraceae > Conexivisphaera. Next base: position 176 of record CAYFJD010000109.1, on the reverse strand, counting down.
CGCAGGCTGGGGCCCTACAGGTTGCCGCCGAGGGAGTATTCGGATTCCATCTCGTCCTTCGTGAAGGAGAGGGCGGAGTCCCTCGGCATGCGCTACGGAATCCCGGTGGGCGAGGGGGAGGCCGTGGCGCCCGTCGAGAGGTGGAGGGAGAGGCCCTTGAGCTGCTACTTGTCGGA
>CAYFJD010000108.1:0-3336 GCA_964343285.1 uncultured Nitrososphaerales archaeon | reverse complement strand
CGGCGCTCGACTTATTTGACCCGGATAGGGCCCGAGGGGCGTGGTCCTCGTGGTCGCCGACATGGATAGGACGTTGAGCAGGGAGGAGGACGGATTCGTGGTCGAGGACGAAGTGGTCGAGGCCGTGAACGCGCTGGCTTCCTCCGGAAGGCACGCCTTCGCCGTCGTGACCGGGAGGAGGGAACAGTCGGCCACGAGGGTCGCCCCGCGCCTGAGGCCCAACGCGTGGGTGTTCGAGGGCGGGGCCGTCGTGCTCTACGGGGGGAGGAAGACGATCGCGCCCCCTCACTGGCCCCGGCTGAGGGAGGCCTTGGTGAGGCGGCTGGAGCTCCTGGGATACAGGTGTTCCCTGGGAGAGGTGGCGGTGTACATAGATGGCGACCCGGGCGACTTGGGATGGCTGAGGTCCTACGGCGCGCACGCGGTCATGAACAGGGGGAGGGCGATGGTGCTGCCGGAGGGCGTCGACAAGGGGAGCGGCGTCCGCGCGCTCGTCGAGGCCATGGGATATAGGGGGATGGTCGTCGCCGTGGGGGACGGGGAGAACGACCTATCCATGTTCGAGGCAGCCGATCTGAAGGTGGCGGTCGCGAACGCGGTGGAGGAGCTCAAGGGGGCCGCCGATATCGTGCTTCGCCACGACGACGGCCTGGGCGTGCTGGAGCTCCTCAGGATGTTGGACGAGCTGCCGCAGCTGCGCTGATCGCCCGCCGAGCGCGGGGTCCGAGTAGGCCCGGGACCCACGACATCGATGAATGCCCGATCGCGGAAAGGGGCGCCGCTAAAGCGAGAGGCTCGGGACCTTCGTTTCCAGTTTCATCGATATGAATGTCTCCGTGTGCTCCACGCCGTCTATCATGCCTATCTTCTGGGACACTATGTTGTGTAGCTCCTCCAGGCCCTTGGCCCTCAGGAACACTATGAAGTCGAACCTCCCGGTCACCTCGGCCACCTCCCTGACCTCGGGTATCCCGAGTATGCCGGCGCGGGCGGCGTCCCTCTTCTTGGAGTCGACGTTCACGCCAACGTAAGCGGACACCGCGTAGCCCAGCTGTTGCTCATCGATGTCCACGGTGAACCTCCTTATTATTCCCCTCCTTATCAGCCGCTTTATTCTGCTGTACACCACCGACGTGTTGACGTTTATCTTCCTGCTCAACTTGGGTATCGACTGGCTCGAGTCGCTCAAAAGCTCCTGTAGTATTTTGAGGTCGAGTTCATCAAGTTTAGCCATGCCGACGCCACCGAAGAGAAAAAATTCGGATGTACTATTTAAATATTACCTTATCAGTGCGACCCAGCTCGTGCACGTCGCGCGCCGTGGACAATATTCCATGCGAGAAGAAAATTTTAGATGAGGATATAGATTATAGATGGCTGTGAGGATCTACGTCAGGCGCGCGCAGAGGATGGGCCGCTTCACGATATCCGTCACTCTGCCCAAGGATTGGATAAGGTCCACCGGGATAAAGCCTGGGGATCTGCTATCCATGCACGTGAGGGACGACGGCTCGCTCGTCGTCAGCCCCGGTCCGCCGGGCGGGTTGAAGCAGGGAACCGACAAGGTAGCGAGGACCATTAACGCGGACGCCTGCGGGGGCCCCGGCATCCTGAGCAAGATCCTCGTCGCGCTGTACATTTCGGGCGCAGACGAGATATCCTTCGTCAGCGGGCGGGGCCTCTCGGACGAGCAGATGAGGGAGATAAGGCGCGCGACGGCCGCCCTCAAGGGCGCCAGCGTGTTCGAGGAGTCCAGGGAAAGGGTGGTAGTCAACGTGTTCGTGGACTCCACGAGTTCCCAGGTCTCCAGGATATTTAATCGCATGCACGAACTCACCGTGGGCGCGCTGAAGGACATACTGGGCGCCCTGCGCGGCGGGGATGAGGAAGGGCTCAGGAGGGCCGCGGGCATAGATAAGGAGGTCGACAGCAACTACTGGCTAGCGGCCAGGCAACTTCTCCTGGCAGCCAATAGGCCGGAGCTGCTCAGGAACATAGGGCTGGAGAGCACGAGGCAGATACCCGGTTTCAGGACCGTGGCCAAAGCCCTCGATGACGCGGGAAAGGCGGTGGCGGCCGCTGCCGCCGATCTCCTGCACGGCGCAGACGGGCGCGCTTCCGACCTGGCGGGGCACACGGAGGCGATCCTCGGGCTCTATCGCAGGTCGTTCGAGAGCTGGTCGAAGATGGACGCGGCGCTGGCCAACGTCGCCGTGGAGGAGGCGATGGCCGTCAGGCGGAGGCTCAGGGACGCCGCCGCGCTGACCGCCGGCAGCGCCGCCGCCATCTCTTACCTGTACGACATGGCGCAGGTTGCGGCCTCCAGTGGAACCGTGGCTGAGATGGCCGTAAACCGCAGCATAATCGAGTCGCCCAACCCCGAGTGCGCGCCGACGGCTTCCGGACGCGACTCGTAATCCGGCAGGGCGCCGCGACGCTCGGATTACGAACGATCCTGAAGGCAGCGGGAATAGCCGGGAAGGCCCTTCAGGTTCCTCACCAACTGATCGCTCAGGCGCCCCGCCCCCTGGACGTCCTTCAACCCCAGGTGCTCGAGCACGATATCCAGGAGCTCGGAGTCGCTGCGGATCCGCTCCACGCAGGCGCGGGCCAAGGCGCGGTCCGCCTCGACGTACACCTTCCTCACGCCCTCGAGGTGCTCACGCGCCCTCCTGGTGCATCCGTAGTGGGGTAGGCATATCGTCCTGGGGTTCAACGACTCCAGCTTCGAGAGGGATTCCAAGAACATATCCATGCGGAAGGGCGGCGGTGCGACGGGCCACGCGAATCCGCCCTCGCCGACCACGAGCATTCCCGCCGAGTCGCCGGGGAAGAGGACGCGCTCCTCGACCAGGTACCATGCCGAGCTGTGGGGCGCGTGCCCCGGCGTGGCGATGAGCCTGACGGCGGAGTCCCCCACGAGCAGCTCGCCTCCGTCCTCCAGCACTACCAACCTCCCCGGATCCACGGCCTCGATACCTCCCCAAACATCGACCAGGGAACCGAGGACCGCCCTGGAGGACTCAAGGAGCCTCGCGGGATCGATCAGGTGCCTCGCTCCCCTCACGTATACGGCGGCGCGCGCCCCCGGCTCCGCCTCCAAGACCCTCTTGGTTCCCCCCGCGTGATCCAGGTGGACGTGCGTTATGAGCACGTAATCTATGCGGGCCCCGCGGGAGTTCCTCCTGGCGCGCGATAGGTATTCCGTCGCCAAGCTGGCGGGGCCTGCGTCTACCAGCGCCGCGGAGCCGCGCGAGATTATCAAGTAGCCGCTAAGGAGGGGCGGGTCCCCCATGATCCCGAGGTCTACCACGTCAGCCACGCGCAGGGCGCGAG